>DATKCC010000347.1:0-3695 GCA_035513375.1 Thermoanaerobaculia bacterium
ACGGCCACGTCGTGCTCCTCGAAGCTGGTCATCGCCTTGTAGTCGTACAAGACGACCGAGGTGTCGAGGACGAAGATTTTTCGCGACTGCGATTCAGGCATCGACGGCGGGGTGCTCCGGACGGGATGATAGCAAAAGCCCCCCGGGACCTCCCGGGGGGCTCGCTGGATCCGGAATCTCGTCCTGCGGGCTCAGACGACCTTGTTGACGTTCTCCGCAGCCGGGCCCTTCTGGCCCTCGACGACGTCGAACTCGACGCGCTCGCCCTCGACCAGGGTGCGGAAGCCGCTGCCCTGGATCGCCGAGTAGTGAACGAAGCAGTCCTTCGAGCCGTCCTCGGGCGTGATGAAGCCGAAGCCCTTCGACTCGTTGAACCATTTGACTTTTCCGGTGGTACGCATCCCGTACTCCCTGTCGGCTGCCGTAGTCGGGGTCCAGAATGCGATACCGGCCGACTACAAGCGCTCCGCGGTGACCAGCCCCGCGTAGGCTCGCTTCGGGACCGGACGGACCTCCCGCCCCGTCGTCCTGAAGCCGGGCGGGCGCACGCTGCGCTCGCAATTCGCGCGGGAGCGTACACCCCTTGCCAGCGCCCGTCAAATGGATTCAAGAGCGATCGAGCGCTCCACTCGGAGCAGGCACCGACGATCGTCGCAGGGCTGGAAGGCGAGGACCAGCCGGCCCTCGCCCCGGACCCGTCCGGTGATCGCCGCTCGTCCCCGATAGACCCGGGACCCGGAGGCCTCGACCGAGCCGCCTTCCGGGGCTCCCGCTGCTTCGATCCCCGCCCCCTCTGACGGCTCGCCCGGGGGAAAGCTCACCTCCAGGAGCTCGGCTCCCCGGGCCTCGAGACGGGTGGCGGCGCCGGCCGCACCCGGTCCACCGGGGGCACCGAGATGCCAGCCGGGCTCGATCGAGAGCTCCAGGCGGAATCCGCGGGCACCCTCGCCGTCCGGCTCGCCGAGCTCCAGGCGCTGGCTGACGACCGACTCGGCGGCGGCCCGCTCCGGGCTCATCGCCTCGCTGCCCTCGCCGGGGTCCTCTTGGCGGCCTTCATCCTCGGTGCCCGGGTGGCCGCCGAGGGCGCCGTGGAACCGCAGGTTGGCGAGAGCCAGCATCCGGGCCGCCTCGGGGGCGCGCTCGATCGCCGGCGCGACAGCCGCGAGCGCCCGCTCCGCCCGCTCGCGAAAGCGTGGCTCGCCGGTCGCCTCGGAGAGCTCCAGCAGCGCCAGGACGGCCACCGCGTTCGCCGCCGGCACGGCGCCGTCGAAGACCTCCTGGCTGCGGAGGAGGAGCTCCGGGCTCCGGGCCGCGTTGTACCAGCCGCCCTGCGGATGGGCCAGGCGCTCCTCCTGCTCCTCGGCGAGCTCCGCCGCGGCGTCGAGCCATCGCGGCTCGTCCTCGCCGAAGCTGCGCCGAACTTGGTGGAGGGCGAGGAGCCCGCGAGCGAGGAAGGCGTAGTCGGCGAGGTAGGCCGCGACGCGCCCCCGGCCACCTCGGACGGCGTGGAGGAGCGGCGCGCCCTCCGGCCGCATCGCCCGGAGGACGGCGTCGGCCGCGCGACCCGCCCGCCGCACCAGCTCGGGGTCGCCCAGGGCGCGGCCCGCCAGGGCCAGGCTCCGGATCGCCATGCCGTTCCAATCGGCGAGCACCTTTTCGTCGGTCGCCGGGCGCTTTCGGCGCGAGCGCGCTTCGAACAGGCGAGCGCGCAGCGGTTCGATCTCCGCCAGCAGCGCCTCGCGCGCCCGGCGGCGCCGCGCGGCCTGGTCCGAGAGCGGCAGCGGCAGGTGGAGGACGAACTCCTCGCCCTCGAAGGTGGGGGCGCCGTCGAAGCCGTAGACCGGCGCGAGGAAAGCGTGGTCCTCGTCGCCCAGGACCTGCCGGAGCTCTGAGGCGCTCCAGACGTAGAAGGCCCCTTCCCGGCCGTCGGTCTCGGCGTCGATGGCGCTCCAGAGCGCGCCCTCCTCCGGGCCGGAGGGAGCCGTCATCTCCCGCGCCAGGAAGTCCGCCGTCTCGCGGGCGATCCGCGCCGGCTCGGGCGCGCCGGTCCGCTCGTGCTCGAGCGCGTAGAGCTCGAGCAACAGGGCGTTGTCGTAGAGCATCTTCTCGAAGTGGGGCACCAGCCAGCGGGCGTCGGTCGAGTAGCGGTGAAAGCCGCCGCCGAGCTGGTCGTAGATGCCGCCCCGGGCCATGGCGTCGAGGGTGCCGGCGAGCATCGCTCCGGCCTTGGGGGCCGCGCGCGTAGCGCGCTCCCCGTACGCGGCGCGGTCGGCCAGCTCCCGGAGCAGGAAGAGGTTCGACGGCTTCGGGAACCTGGGTGCGCCGCCGAAGCCGCCCTGGACCGGATCGTACGAGCGCTCGAGGGAGGCGTAGGCCCGGAGGGCCGCCTCCGCCGGCGGTGGCGCCTCGCCCGGCGGGAAGCGCTCTTCCAGCACCCGGCGCATCGCCTGGGCGACGTCGGCCGACTGGAGGTGGACGTCGCTCCGCCGGCTCTCCCAGGCCTCGGCCAGGCCCCGGAGCACCTCCTTGAACCCGGGCCGCCCGTAGCGCTCGTCCGGCGGGAAGTAGGTGCCGGCGTAGAACGGCTCGAGCCCGGGAGTCAGGAAGACCGAGTTCGGCCACCCCCCCTGGCCGGCGAGGATCTGGGTCGCAACCATGTAGATCTCGTCGACGTCCGGCCGCTCCTCGCGGTCGACTTTGACGTTGACGAAGCGCTCGTTCATCAGCCGCGCGACCTCGGGATCGGAGAAGGACTCACGCTCCATCACGTGGCACCAGTAGCAGGTCGAGTACCCCACCGAGAGGAAGATCGGGCGGTCCTCCTCCCGCGCCCGGGCGAGCGCCTCCTCGCCCCAGGGGTACCAGTCGACGGGGTTGTGGGCGTGGAGTAGCAGGTAGGGGCTCGACTCCCCGGCCAGGCGGTTGGGGGCCGTCGTGGTGCCGTGGGCCGGTTCGTCGCTCATCGCGTCCAGTGTAGTCCACGGGAGAGCCGGGCTCGGGAAGCGATACGATGGATCGTCGACCGGCCGCTGCCCAAGGGAGCCACCATGAGACGACTCGACCGCCTGGCACTAGCACTCTTGCTCGCCGCCCCACTCCTCCTGCCGCCGGGAGCGGGCGCCCAGGAAGGGGACGCCGCCCCCGATCGCGGCGATCCCGGGGACCCCGCGAAGGCCCAGGAGGTCGCCGTCCGGGTGCTGGTGGCCCTGGGAGGCGAGGAGGCCTGGGAGAAGACCCGGTACCTCTCCTTCGGCTTCGCCGGGCGGCGGACCCATTGGTGGGACTGCTACACTGGCCGCCACCGGATCGAGGGCACGACCCGCGAGGGCGAGACCTACCTGGTGCTCCACGACGTCGACGACCGGGGCGAGACCGGCCGCGCCTGGGTCGGAGGCCGGCCAGCCTCCGGCGAACAGGCGGCCGAGCTGATCGCCAACGCCTACGCCGCCTGGATCAACGACACCTACTGGCTGCTCGCCCCCTACAAGCTTCGCGACCCCGGGGTCAACCTCGCCTATGCCGGGCGGGAGGCCGTCGGCGGGGTGACCTACGACAAGCTCCTGCTCACCTTCGACCAGGTCGGCCTCACGCCGGGCGACCGTTACTGGATGTACGTCCACCCCGAGACCGGCCTCGTCGACCGCTGGGCCTACGTGCTCGAGGGCCAGCAGCCGCCGCCTACGGTCTGGGAGTGG
>DATKCC010000348.1:0-5195 GCA_035513375.1 Thermoanaerobaculia bacterium
GCGAGGAGCTGGGCGTGGCCCTTCATCGAGGCCAGCGGGTTGCGGATCTCGTGGGCGAGGACCGCGGCCATCTCGCCGAGGGCGGCCAGGCGGCGGTCGCGCTCGCCCGCCGCTTTGAGCCGCTCCTCGCGGAGGCTGAAGCGCCAGAGCACCAGGGCTACGGCGACCAGGGCGAGGGAGGCGGCGCCGCCGATTCCGAGGGTCCGCAGGGCGCCCTGCTCGAGCTCCCGGCGCATCACCGGCTCGAACTCGACCAGCAGGGGATCGCGGGACGCCGGCCAGCCTTTGCCTGGGGCCGGGGCGCCGCGGGACATCCGCACCCGCTCCCGCGCCTCGATCTCCACGACCTCGTGGGCGCGGGCCTCGAGCAGGTCCCGGGTGAGCGCGGCATGGTCGTCGCCGGCCAGACACTCCCCGACCACGGTCACCGGCCGGCCGAGGCGGTCGAAGGCGGCGATGCAGCGCAGGCCCTCGGGGCCCTGCTCCTCCAGGATCGACTCCAGGAACTGCACGTCGAGACGCTCCGCCGGGTGATGGGCGAGGGAGTCGAGGATGGCGTCGCCCTGGCCCCACACCAGGGTCGCCAGCACGCCCCGCACCGACAGGTAGGTGGCGAGGACGGTCGCGATCAGGGCCGCGCTCAAAAGCAGCGGCACCAGGACGAGGGCGATGCGGGCGCGGCGCATGGCTCCGGCCGGGGCAGGGTGTCGCACGATCAGGGCGCGGCCGGCGGGCGCCTCACGCCGTCGCGGCCCGTTCCTCCTCCTCGGCCGCCGCCGCCGTCTTGAGCCACCGGCTCGCCCTGAGCCGAGCCACCGCGCCGGTCGCGGTGCTGTAGGTTACCGGGATCAGCAGCAGGGTGACCAGGGTCGAGGCGAGGAGGCCGCCGATCACGACGCGGGCGAGCGCCGCCTGGATCTCGGCGCCGGTGCCCCAGCCGAGGGCGAGCGGGAAGAGCCCGAGGACCGTGGTCGTGGTGGTCATCAGGATCGGCCGCAGGCGAAGCCGGGCGGCCTCGAGCACCGCGTCGGCCGCGCCCATCCGGTAGTCGCGCCGCAGGAGGTTGATGGTGTCGACCAGGACGATCGCGTTGTTGACCACGATGCCGATCAGCATCACCAGGCCCATCACGCTCTGGATGTTCAGGGTCGTCCCGGTCAGCAGCAGGGTCGGCACGACGCCGATCAGGGCCATCGGCACGGCGACCATCACGATCAGCGGGTCGAGGAAGCGCTCGAACTGCGCCGCCATCAGCATGTAGACGAGGAGCAGGGCCATGACGATCGCGACCGTGAAGTCGCGCCGGGCCGCCTGCTGCTCCTGGAACTGACCGCCGAAGAGGATCGAGTAGCCCTCGGGCAGCGCGAGATCGCCGAGCGCCGCCTGCACGCGCTCGACGGCGTCGCCCAGGGCGACCCCGGTCTCGAGATTGGCCGAGACGTAGGTCACGCGCTGACCGTCGACCCGGTCGATCTCGACCGGCCCCCGGCCGCGGCGGACCTCGACCAGGCTCGACAGCGGCACCATCGCCCCCGCCGGGGAGCGGAGCGAGATGTTGTCCAGGTCCTCCCCCGCGAGCCGGTCCTCAGGCCGAAGCCGCACCGTGATCGGGTACTCGTCGCCCCCTTCGCGGAACCTCCCGGCCTCGACCCCGCCGACGTTGGCGGAGAGGATCCGGCCGACCTCGCGCACCGAGAGGTCGAGCTCCGCGATCCGGTCGCGGTCGAGGACCAGCCGTTGCTCGGGCTGCCCCTCGCGACGGCTGATTCGCGTCTCGGAGATCCCGGGCACCCGCTCGATCCGCCGCTCGAGCTCGGCGGCGATCCGGTCGGCCTCCTCGAGGTCCCAGCCGCGGAGCTCGATCTCAATTGCGCGGCCGGTGCCGCCCGAGCCGAAGATCCGCCGCAGCACCCAGAGGCCCTCCTGGGCCTCGACCTCGATCTCGGCGCCGGGCACCTCGCCGTCGATCGCCGCGCGGATCAGGTCGGCCAGCTCGGCGCTCCCGATCGAGCGCTCGCTCTCCGGCACCAGCTTGAGCTCGACCGCGGCGCTGTCGCCGCGGACCTCGGTCGCCACCAGGTGGACCTCGCCCTCGGGCAACACCGCGCGCACCTTGGCCACCAGCTCGTCGACGTAGGCGCGGACGACGGCGATGTTGGTGCCGCGGGCCATCTCGAGCTCGATGTCGATTTCGCTGGCCATGGCCTGCGGGGCGAGCTCGACCGGGATGAGCGGCCAGAGCACGAGCGCGAGGGCGAGGAGCAGCCCGGTCGCGGCGAACACCCGGCCGCGATGGCGCAGCGCCCCCTCGAGCCGCTGCGTGTACCAGCCCTCGAGCCGCCGGAAGCTCCGCACCCAGCGCGAGCGCTGGCGCTCGGCGAGGCTCCGCACCCGGAGGTAGCGCGAGGCGAGCATGGGCACGAGCGTCAGGGCGACGAGGAGCGAGCAGGCGAGGGCGAAGACCACGACCAGGGCGAGCGCCTGGAAGAGCGCGCCACTGGTCGTGCGGGTGAGGACGACCGGCAGGAAGATGACGCAGGTGGTCAGAGTCGAGGCGACGATCGCACCGGCGACCTCGCGGGTGCCGACGCGGGCCGCCTCGATCACCTGGAGATCCCCCTCTTCGCGCTTGCGGACGATCGACTCGAGGACCACGATCGAGTTGTCGACGATCAGCCCGACCCCCAGGGCGAGGCCGCCGAAGGTCATCTGGTTCAAGGTGAGGCCGCCGAAGTAGAGCAGGCCGAAGGCGGCGACGACCGAGATCGGGATCGACAGGGCGATGATCGAGGTCGACGAGCGGTTCCGGAGGTAGAAGTACAGCACCATGATCGCCAGCAGCGACCCCCAAAGGGCCGAGCTCCTTACGCTCGCGATCGACTGGCGGATGAACTGGCTCTGGTCCTCGACCACGGTGAGCTGGAGATCGTCCCGCTCGCGGTTGATCTGGTCGGCCTCCCGCCGCACGGCGTCGGCCACCGCCACGGTGTTGGCGCCGCTCTGCTTCTGGACGCTCACGGTGATCGCCGGCACGCCGTTCATCTCCACGAGGTAGCCCACGTCCTCGTGGCTGTCGTGGACGGTCGCCACGTCCTGGACCCGGACCGGGAGGCCGGCGGCGCTGCGGATCACGGTCCGGGCGATCTGGTCGACCGACTGGTACTCCCCCAGCGCCCGGACGTAGAGGTCGTTGAAGCCGCTCCTGACGTTCCCGGCCGGCAGGGTCGCGTTCTCCCGGGCGAGGGCCTCCTGGACGTCGAGGGCGGTCAGCCCGGCGGCCTTCAAGCGGTCGCGCTCGAGCTCGACCCGGATCTCGCGATAGACGCCGCCCCGGATATCGATCGCGCCGACGCCGGCGATCTGGTCGAAGCGCCGGACGATCTCGGTCTCGAGGATCCTGGTGAGCTCCTGGAGGTCGCGGGTCGAGGTCGCGGCGAGACCCACCACCTCGACGCGGTCGAGGTCGAGCTTGAAGATCCGCGGCGCGTCGGCCTCGACCGGCAGCTCGTCGCGGAGCTGGTCGAGGGCCGCCCGGAGGTCGTTGGCGGCCTCGTCGATGTCAGTGCCGCGGGCGAACTCGAGCCGCACTCGGCTGCGCCCCTCCTCCGACTGGGAGGTGACCCGCTCGAGGTTCGGCAGGCCCGAGACCGCGTTCTCGATCGGGTCGGTGATGATCTGCTCGATCTCCTCGGGCCCGACGTTCGGATAGTCCACCCGCACCGTGAGCTGGGTGAACTCGATCTCGGGCAGCAGGTCGACCGGCAGGGTGCGAAACGAGACGATCCCGATGACGATGAGGATCAGGAAGGCCATGGCCGTCGCGACCGGCCGGCGGATCGAGACCTCGGTGATCGACGCCATGGTCAGCTCCCTCCTTCGGAAGGCCCATCCCCGCCGGCGGCGCCGCCCTCATCGAGCTCCCGGAGGGTCCGCTCGACCAGCTCCGGGTCGTCCGGGATCTCGGCGCCGAGCGCGCGGGCGACGCGGCGCTGCTTGTCGAGGAAGCTTCGGAGGAGGTCCTCCCGCTGCAGGCCCTGGAGCTCGAGGACGCGCTCCCAGGTGGTCGGCCGGACCCTGGCCCAGGCCTGGGTCCGGACCCGGTCCCGATCGCTGCCCTGAGCCTGGGCCCGGTCCTGGTCCGCCGCCTCGCCGCCGCCCTCGAGCTCCTGCTGGAGGAGGTGCTGGCCGACGGTCACCACCCAGTCGCCCGGCTCCACCCCCTCGACGCCGGCGGTCGCCCGGCCCTCGGCCCGCACCCGGATCGGCCGCGGCTCGAAGGGGTGGGTCCGGGCGGTGAGCTCGCGGCTCGCTGGCCCGGAAGCCGCGACCGCGCCCGGCTCCGCGAGGACGAAGACCACCCGCCCGCCGCTCGCCGGGTCCTCCCACAGGGCGCTCGTCGGCACCAGGGTGCCGCGGTCGGTCTCGCCGTAGAGGACGTCGACGGTGACGAACATCCCGGGGCGCAGCCGCCCGTCCGGGTTGCCGACGTCGATCTCGCCCAGGGTGCTGAAGCTCCCCGCCTCGAGGAAGGGCGAGATCCGCGAGACCGCGGCCCGCAGCGGCGCGCCGCCGAGCGACGGGGCGCGGATCTCGACCGGCGTGCCCTCGGCGACGTGGGCGAGCATCTTCTCGGTCAGGGGGACCTCGATGATCAACCGGTCGAACTCACCGACCAGGAAGAGCGTGGTCCCCGGGCCGGCGAGCATCCCAACCTCGGCGTCACGTTGCCCCACCCGGCCGCCGACTGGCGCCCGGACCAGGGTCTTGGCCATCTCGGAGCGCCGCTCCTCGACTGAGGACCGCGCCTGGGCCACCCCAGCCGCCGCCTGCTCCGACCGGGCGCGGACCGCCTGGAGCTGCGCCTCCTGGGTCTCGAGCTCCATGTCGGACATCAGGCCCTCGGCGTGGAGCGCCCGGGTACGGCTGACCTGGGCCTCGACCTCGGCCACCTGGGCGCGGGCCTCGGCGCCGCCGCCCTCCGCCTGGCGCAGGCTCGCCTCGGCCTGGCGCAGCTGCTCGAGGAGGCCTTCGCCGTCGAGGCGCACCAGAGGTTGACCACGCTCGACCGACTGGCCGCTGCGGACCAGCACCTCGACCACGGTGGCCTCGATCTGCGGCCGGATCGCGACCTGGTTCTCGGCCCGGACGACGCCGCTCAACCGCTCCTCGAGCGGCAGGCTCCCGGAGCGGGCCTC
>DATKCC010000349.1:0-9081 GCA_035513375.1 Thermoanaerobaculia bacterium
CGCATTCCGTATGGATTGCGAAGCGCATAGACTCGCGCGTCCGGGCCCGGGGCACCCCGAGCCTACCGAGGACCTCGAGCACAACCATCATGGGATTCACCTGCGGCATCGTGGGCCTGCCGAACGTCGGCAAGTCGACCCTGTTCAACGCGCTGACCGCGGCCGGCGTCGACGCGGCGAATTACCCCTTCTGCACGATCGAGCCGAACGTCGGGGTGGTGCCGGTACCCGACCCGCGCCTGGCTGAGCTCGCGGCGATCGCCCGCCCCGAGCGGGTGGTGCCGACGACCCTCGAGTTCGTCGACATCGCCGGTCTGGTGGCAGGAGCGTCGAAGGGGGAGGGGCTGGGCAACCGGTTCCTGGCCCACATCCGCGAGCTCGATGCGGTGGCCCACGTGGTGCGCTGCTTCCACGACGAGAACGTCGCCCACGTCGCGGCCCGGGTCGATCCGGTGGCGGACATCGAGACGGTCGAGACCGAGCTGCTGCTGGCCGACCTCGAGACCGTCGAGCGCTCGGCCGAGCGGGCGCGGCGGGCGGCCAAGGGGGCGGACAAGGAGGCCGTGGCCCTGGCCGCGTTCCTGGAGCGGCTGGTCCCCCACCTGGGTGAGGGGCGGCCGGTCCGAACCTTGCCGCTTGCCGAGCGCGAGCGCGGGTTCCTCCGCTCCCTCCACCTGCTCTCGGCCAAGCCGGTCCTCTACCTCGCCAACGTCGACGAGGGGGGGTTCGAGGACAACCCGCTCCTCGACGCCGTCCGCGATCGGGCGGCCGCCGAGGGCGCGGAGGTGGTGGCGGTGTGCGCCGCGCTCGAAGCGGAGCTCGCCGGCCTCGAACCGGCGGACTGCTCCGAGCTCCTGGCCGAGCTCGGGCTCGACGAGCCCGGGCTCCACCGCGTGATCCGGGCCGGCTACCGGCTCCTCGGCCTGCTAACCTTCTTCACCGCCGGGCCGAAGGAGGTCCGGGCCTGGACCCTCCGCCGGGGAGCGGCGGCGCCCGAGGCGGCGGGGGTGATCCACTCGGACTTCGAGCGCGGCTTCATCCGCGCCGAGGTCGTTTCCTATGAGGACTTCGTGCGCCACGGCGGCGAGCAGGGTGCGCGCGAGGCCGGGCGGCTCCGGAGCGAGGGACGGGGCTACGTCCTTCAAGAGGGGGACGTGGTCCACTTCCGGTTCAACGTCTAGAGGAGGGTTCGGGCTTGCTGCTCCAGACGATCGTCCTCGCCGTCGCCCTGGGGATGGCCGCCCAGGTCCTGGCGGACCGGCTCAAGCTGCCGGCGATCCTCCCGCTGTTGCTGTTGGGCGTCCTGGCCGGCCCGAATCTCTGGTCGCTCCTCGGCTTCGCATGGACGGGCCTGATCGACCCCGAGGCTCTCGGCGAAGGGCTCGAGGTGCTCATCCACCTGGGCATCGCGATCATCCTGTTCGAGGGCGGGTTGTCGCTCAACCCCCGCCAGTTCCGGAAGGTGGGGGGAGCGGTCCGCAACCTGCTGACCGTAGGCGTGGCGGTCACCGGCGTCGGCTCGGCCTGCGTCTTCCAGTGGGTCACCGGCCAGCCCTGGGCCGCCGCCGCGCTCTTCGGCGCCATCGTCACCGTGACCGGGCCGACGGTGGTCGTGCCGCTGCTGCGGCACATGGTCCTCCCCCGGCGGCTGGCGACGATCCTGGTCTCCGAGGGCTTGATCGTCGACCCGATCGGCGCGGTTCTCGCCTACCTGGTGCTCCAGGCGATCGAGCGGCCGGAGATGGCGCTCGGGCCTCTGGCTTGGGAGCTCCTGACCCTCAGCCTCGTCGGCGCGGTCTTCGGCCTGGTTTCGGCTTACGTGGCCAAGGTCGTGGCCCAGTCCCGATGGACCGGCGGTGAGCTCAACAACCTCGCGATCCTCGCGGTGCTGATGGTCTGCTTCCTGCTGGCCGAGCATCAGGCGCCGCAGTCGGGGATCATCGCCGCGGTGGTGATGGGCATCGCGATGTCGGGCGCCAACATCCCGGACCTGGCGCAGCTCAAGGTGTTCAAGGGGCAGTTGACGGTGCTGCTGATCTCGGTCCTGTTCATCCTCCTCGCCGGCCAGCTCGACCTCGCCGCGGTCCAGGCTCTGGGAGCCGACGGGCTGCTGGTGGTGGCGGGGCTGATCCTGGTGGTGCGCCCGGCGGCGGTGTTCCTCGCGGTACGCCCGCGCCAGGTGGACCTCAAGGGGCGCACGGTGCTGGCGTTGACCGCGCCGCGCGGCGTGGTGGCGGCGGCGGTGGCGTCGCTCGCCGCCCGCCAGCTCGACGCAGCGGGTCTCGACGGCGGTCGGGAGATCGAAGGCATGGTCTACCTGACCATCCTCGTCACCGTCGTCTGGGCGACGGCGATGGCGGTGGTTCTGCCCGGGGCGATGGGCTACACCAAGGACCCGAGGCGGCGGTTGGTCGTGCTGATCGGGGCGCATGCGCTGAGCGCGGCCCTGGGACGCGTTCTGCGCAACCGGGGGCGCGAGGTGGTGGTGATCGACTCCTCGGCGGCGAGGCTCGAGCCGCTGGGGCGCGAGGGGATCACCACGATCCTGGGCGACGCTCGGGACGCCGCCACCTTCGAGGAGGCCGGGGTCCAGCGGGACACCCAGATCGTGGCGATGACCACCAACGACGAGCTCAACCTCCTGGCGGCCGAGCTGGTGCGAAACGAGCTCGGAGTCGAGCACCCGGTGGTCGCGCTGCAGCGGATCTCGGAGGAGTTCGGAACGGTGCGCCGAGCCTGGACCGACGTCCTCGGCGCCCGAGCCGTCGAGCTGCCGGCCTGGATCCGCAGGCTCGACTCCGGCGACGGCAGGCTCCTCACCCTCGACCTGCAACGCCCGGGCGCTCTCGAGCTCGCCCGCCGGGTGCTCGACCCGGGCGCCAGCGACTCGGTGCCCCTGGTCGCCTGGAGCGAGGGGCTCCCGGCCTTCCGGTTCAAGCCGGAACGGATCGAGGACTACGAGCAGCTCTCGATGCTGGTGGCGGACCCGGAGCTGGCGCGACAGCTCGCGCCCCTCGAGGCCGCAGCCGAGACCGGCGAGGAAGAGCCCAAGCCGGGGGGAAGGGGAGCTTCCTGAGCCCTTCGGGCCGCCTGGTCGCAACCCTCCTCGCCGCGGGCTGCGCCCTCGGGCCGGCGGCAGCTAGCGGGCAGGAGCCGGGGTGGGCGCGGGTCGAGGCGGGGCCGCTCGTCCTCGAGGGGCCGGCCGCGTACCGGTCGACCCTGGAGGAGTGGGGCGGCCGGGCGCGGATCTTCCTGCCGGCTCTCGAACGGGAGCTGGGGGTGGCGCCGGCGGCGCCGATCCTCATGGTCCTGATCCCGCCGGACACCTCCGCCTACCCGGCGGTGGCGCGGCTCGACGCGTCGGCGCCGGCGTGGGCAGCCGGCTTCGCCCTCGCCGAAGCCCGCGTCGGCGGTGTGCGGGTCGCCCGCGCCGAGCGCTACCCGTTCGGCGACGGCGTCGGCGTTCTCGCCCACGAGGTCGCCCACGTCCTGATCCACGATGCAGCCGGTCCGGCCGGAGGCGGGGCGCTCCCGAGGTGGTTCGCCGAGGGCGTGGCCACCCGCGCGCAGCGCCGGTGGGGGTTGCGGGACACGCTGGTCTACAGCTCGGGGCTCCTCGCCGGCTCCCTACCCACCCTGGGGGAGCTCGACCGGGCGTTCGTCTCCTCGGAGACCGGGGCCCGCCAGGCGTACGCCGCCTCCTTCGACTTCATCGACTGGGCCGCCGGCGAGTACGGTGAGGACGTAGTGCGCCGGGTCCTCCGGGAGCTTCCGGATCGGTCCTTCCCGGAGGCCTGGCGAGAGGCGACCGGGGTACCGCTGGCGCGCTCGGAGGCGTCCTGGCGCCGGACCAGCCTCGCCCTCTACCGCTGGGTGCCGGCCGTCACCGGCGCCGGCACGCTGTGGATCGCCGTCACCCTCCTCTTCCTCCTCGCCTCCTGGCGGCGGCGCGCCCGAACGCGCGAGCTCTACGAGCGCTGGGCGGAGGAGGAGCCGGCGGACCGCCGGCGGGAGGATCCGGGCGAGTGGATACACTGAGCTCGGGTGAGGAGCCGATGAAGCTGAACCGGAACCCCAGCCCGGGCTTCGCCCTGGTCGAGGCCCTGGTGGCGCTGGCGGTCCTGGCGCTGGTGCTGCTCATGGGCCTGGGGCTCATCTGGCAGCAGCGCCGGGTGCTGGTTCGCCTGGAGGCGCGGGAAGCGGCCGACGCGGCTCTCGCCGAAGCGCTGGAGGTCCTCCGCTCCGGGGCGGCGCCGCCGGTCTCGGGCGCGGTGCCGGTGACGATCCCCCCGGGCCCGGCCGAGGGGCTCCGGGTGGTGGCCCTGGTGAGCCGCACGGAGCCCCCTCCCGACCTCTTTCGCGCCGTGCTGGTGGCGAGCTACCGGGTGACGGGCGAGGAGGTGACCCGCAGGGTGGAGACCCAGCTCTGGCGCCCCGACCTCCTGAGGCTGGAGTAGCGATGGCGCGACCCATCCTGGTGAGGAGGCGGGCCGAGGCCGGGTTCAGCCTGGTCGAGCTGGTGGTCGCCCTGGCGGTCCTGGCGGTGGGGCTCGGTCTCGCTGCGGGGATCGTGATCGAGAGCCAGCGGATGGCGGCGCAGGCCGGGCTCGAGCTCCGCCAGCCGGCGGCCGAGGAGGCCCTGGACCTGCTGCGGGTAGAGCTCCAGGGAGCCGCGGGCGTGGGCGGGGGACCGGGCCTGGGCGGCGGCGCCTACGGTTGGTCGCGGGACCGGCTGGTCCTGGTCCGACCGGACGGCCTGACGCTGGCCTACGAGCGCGACGGCGATCGGCTGGTGCGCCGCGTGGGACTCGAGGGGGTGGGCCGGACGGCGGTGCCGGGGCTGGTCTCCTGGCGTTGGGCTCGCGAAGGGCCGAACCTGGTCCGGGTCGAGGTCGTCTACGAGGCGCGCCGGGGCCCGGGGGGAGTGTTCGTGTCGCCCCGGGGGCGGATCGCCGGCACGCACGAGTGGCGCGAGCGCCGGCTCACGGCGGCGCTCCGCGGCGGCGGCTCGCGGAGGGGGTGGTGATGCCGGGCCGGAGGCCCCGGGGAGTCGCTGGGGAGTCCGGCCAGGCGCTGCTGCTCGCGCTGATCGCCCTGATCCTGATCGGGGCGGCGCTGGCTCTGGTAGCGGGACTGCTGGTGGGGCGAATGAACCGGGTCCAGGAGCGCACCCGCGCGACGGCGCTCCTGGCGCTCTCGGACGCGGCGGTGGCCGAGACCCTGGCGAACCTCGCCGCCTGGCCCTCCTCGCCGGGAGTGGACCGGCGAGCCTTCGGCGGCGGCACGCTCGAGAGCCGGGTCACCCACGGGGCGGGCGGAGGCTTCACGATCCTGGCGGCCGCGACCTACCGGGGGCGCTCGATCCGGGTTGAGGCCCGCGGTCGCTCGACCGACCTGGGCCCGGTAGTCGACGCCTGGCGCCGACTGCCACCCGCCGGAGCCGATCGCGGCGGCTCGTTCCGCCCGCCCTGAGCCGCTACTCCTTCGCCGCTTCGGGCCGCAGTAGGTCCTCTTGGGTCCTGGCGTCGGCGCGGTCCTCGGCGATCTGCCGGTCGATGGCGTCTGGGGCGCCGAGGTCGGCCGGCGCCGCCGGGGGGGAGGCGGGCTGCTCGCGGACGGGCCTCTCCTGCGGCTCCATGCGCACCCGATAGGTCGGCTCGGGGAGCTCGATCCCGGCCGCTTCCAGGGCCGCCTTGACCCGGCGGATCGCCTCGCTGCGGCTGAGAGCGAAGTTCGACCGCCGCTGGTCGAGCCAGCCGTGGTAGCGAACGGGGACGCTGGAGTCCCCCAGCGCCTCGATCGCGGCCCAGGGCTCGGGGTCGGCGAGCACCCCCGGCACCGAGGAGACCGCTGCGATCCCCAGGCGGAGGGCCTCTGCGAGGTCCTCGCCGGGGCCGATGCCGACCGGGAAGTCGAACTGGCGCAGCGGGTTGCGGCTGTAGTTCAGAATCACCCCTTTGAACACCTGGGCGTTGGGGATTCTCAGGTGGTTGCCGTCCAGGGTCATGAGGATCGTCGCCCGCGAGGTCAGGCGGACCACCTTGCCCTCGTGGCCCTCGATCACGACGTGGTCGTTGGGCTCGAACGGCTGCCGCAGCGACAGGAGCACCCCGGCGATGTAGTTCTCCACTACGTCCCTGAAGGCGAAGCCGACGGCGAGTCCGAGCACGCCGGCGGTGCCGAGCACCGCGGCGGCGACGGCGGTGGCGCCGACGATCTCGAGGGCGAAGAGCGCGCCGATGATGAAGATCGCCGTCCGCGCCGTGTGCCGCAGGAGCTCCTGGACAAACGGGCTGCTGGACAACCGCCGGTAGGGGCGCTGCCACCGGCCGGCGGCCCGGGCCAGCCAGGCGAAGGTCAGCAGGACGACCAGGCCGAGGGCGATCAGCGGCAGGAAGCCCACGAGCTCCGCCCAGGAGTCGCGGAGATCGGCGAGCACCGCATCCCAGCGCCCTTGGCGCAGGTTCTCGGCGAGCTCCGCCTGCTGGCGAAGGCCCTCGGCGAGGACGGCGGTAGCCTCGGCCGGCGGTTCGGTCCCGGCGGTCCCTAAGGTCTCGTGGAGCTGGGCCATGACCGGGAGGATTGTACGGTGCAGGGGCGCGGGGGCGCCCGCGGGTCCGGTAGGATTGCGCGCCGATGTCACTGCGGACGGGGGGAGAGGTGACCGAGGTTCTGGACTTGGCGGCCCGGGAGATCGAACGCGCCGACGCGCTGGTGATCACGGCCGGCGCCGGCATGGGGGTCGATTCGGGCCTCCCAGACTTCCGCGGCACCGAGGGTTTCTGGCGCGCCTACCCGCCGATCGCCCGGCTCGGCCTGCGCTTCGAGCAGATGGCGAGCCCCACCCACTTCTCCAGCGACCCGTCGCTCGCCTGGGGCTTCTACGGCCATCGCCTGAACCTCTACCGCTCGACCCGGCCGCACCGGGGGTTCAGCATCCTCGAGGCCTGGGCGCGGCGCGCGCCGGCCGGGGGGTTCGTCTTCACCTCGAACGTCGACGGCCACTTCCAGCGCGCCGGGTTTTCGGAGGAGCGGATCGTGGAGTGCCACGGCTCGGTTCTCCACCTTCAGTGCACGGCGCCCTGCACCGACGACGTCTGGAGCGCCGCGGACCTAGCCGTTGCCGTCGACGAAGAGACCTTCCGGGCGCCCCCGCCGATCCCCTCCTGCCCGTCGTGCGGAGCCACCGCACGGCCGAACGTGCTGATGTTCAGCGACTGGCTCTGGCTTCCGCACCGGACCGCGGCCCAGGAGGAGCGGATGCGGCGCTGGCTGGATCGGGTGGACGGGCGCTTCGCGGTGATCGAGATCGGTGCGGGCACGTCGGTGCCGACGGTGCGCCTGACCTCCGAGCACCTGGCGCGCAACCCCGGGGCCCGCCTGATCCGGATCAACCCGCGCGAGCCCCTGGCGCCCGCCGACGGCATCGGCATCCCGATGCCGGGGCTCGCCGCCCTGACGGCCCTGGACGAGCGGCTGCGCCCGGCCGGGGTGGCGAACCGTGACGGCTGATAGCGGCGGCGGCGCGGTCCCGGAGCCGAGCCGTTCCTCGGTCGTCGCCCTCGGGATCCTGCTGTCGCGCCTCATGGGGCTCGCCCGCCAGCGGGCGGTGGCGCACTACTTCGGGACCAGCCCCTGGGCCGACGTCTTCATCTTCGCCCTGCGGGCGCCCAATTTCCTCCAGAACCTCCTCGGCGAGGGCACGCTCTCGGCCTCCTTCATCCCGGTCTACACCCGAATGCTCGAGCAGGGGCGCCGGGAGGAGGCTGGCCGGCTCGCCGGCGCGGTCTTCGGCCTGCTCCTCGCCCTCGCGGGCGGACTCGCCCTCCTGGGCGTGCTCTTCGCCGAGCCGTTGGTGGCGGTCCTGGCCTCGGGCTTCCTCGAGGACCGGGGGACGGCGGCGGTCGACCGCTTTCCGTTGGCGGTGGCGGCGGTCCGGATCACCTTCCCGATGACCGGCGTCCTGGTTCTCCACGCCTGGGCCCTGGGGGTGCTCAACAGCCACCGGCGCTTCTTCCTGCCCTACGTCGCGCCGGTGCTCTGGAACGCTGCCATCATCGCCGCGCTGGTCTGGGCTGGTAGCCTCACGGCCGGCGGCGACCCGGACCTCGATCGGCTGCTATTCGCCGCCTGCTTCGGCGCCCTGGCGGGGGGCTTCCTCCAGTTCCTGGTGCAGGTGCCGCTGGTCCTGCGGGTGATGCGCGGCTTCCGGGTGTCGGTCTCGACCCGGGTCGTGGGGGTGCGCCAGACGCTCCGCGCCTTCGGGCCGATCGTCGCGGGCCGCGGCGTGGTCCAGCTCGGGGGATATCTCGACCTCTGGCTCGCCACCTTCCTCGCCCAGGGAGCGATCGGCGGGCTCGGCTACGCCCAGCTCCTCTACCTGCTGCCGATCAGCCTCTTCGCCATGTCGGTCGCGGCGGCCGAGCTGCCGGAGCTCTCGCGGCTTGCGGACGCCTCGCCGGAGGCCGGCTGGCGCCGGGTCGAGCGCTCGCTCGGCCAGATCGCGTTCCTGGTCGTGCCGACCGCCCTCGGCTATCTCGCCTTCGGCTATCTCCTCACCGGGGCGCTCTACCGGACCGGGTCGTTCGGCGTCGCGAGCAACCTCCTGGTCTACGGCGTCCTCTTCGGCTACACCCTGGGATTGCCGGCGTCGGCCGCCTCGCGCCTCTTGCAGAACGCCTTCTTCGCCCACGGCGACACCCGCACCCCAGCCCGGATCGCGGCCCAGCGGGTGGCGGTGGCGGCGGCGGTGGCGGTGCCGCTGATGCTGGCCCTGGACCGGGTGCGGCTGGAGGAGCTCTTCCCGGCGGTCGGTTCGGACCTCCGCCTGGGCGCCCTGGGGCTCGCCCTGGGCTCGGCGGTGGGCGCCTGGTTCGAGCTCGTGCGGCTGCTCCGGAGCCTCTCCCGGAGGCCGGAGGCCGGGCTGCGCCTCCCCTGGGCGGCGCTGGCCCGGATGACGGGGCTCGCCCTCGCCGCCGCCCTGCCTGCTACCCTCCTGTGGCGCAACCTGCCCGCGCTGCACCCGGCCTGGGCGGGCCTCCTGGTGATCGGCGCCTACGCCGGCCTCTACCTCGGGGGAGC
>DATKCC010000350.1:0-2749 GCA_035513375.1 Thermoanaerobaculia bacterium
CGGCCGGCGGAGCGCCGGCGCCCTGGCAGTCTTCGGCCACTGGGCGGCCCTGGGTCTCCATATCGCCTCCGGGGTCCGCGCCCTCGACAGCGGCTGCGTCTGGGGCGGGTCGCTGACGGCGCTCCGGTTGGAGGATGGCCGAGTCTGGCAGGTGGGCTGTCGCGACCGGCTCAGTTGAGCGGTAGGGTGCGGCTCTGCCGCACAGATTGCATTCAGCCGAGCCATGGCCCGGCGCGGCTGAGCCGCACTCTACGATCCGTGAGCTGCCCATGGCCCTGAGCAAGACCCTGAACCTGCTGGAGGTCGGCATCGATGCCGGTCTCCACCTCGGCGCCCAGCTCTTCGTCTCCCTCCGCGGCGAGACCGTGGCCGACCTGGCCGTGGGCGAGGCGCAGCCGGGGCGGGCGATGCGGGCCGACGATCTGGTCCTCTGGCTCTCTTCGACCAAGCCCACCGCCGCGGTGGCGCTGGCGCGCCTCTGGGAGGCCGGGGCGCTCGACCTCGACGACCCGGTCGCGCGGTTCATCCCGGAGTTCGCCGCCGGCGGCAAGGCGGGCGTCACCCTCCGCCATCTCCTCACCCACACGAGCGGCATCCGTATGCTCGACGTGGGCTGGCCGCGGGAGAGCTGGGAAGCGGTCGTCGCACGGATCGCCGCCCGCAAGCTCGAGCCGCGCTGGGACCCTGGCCGCAAGGCCGGCTACCACATGGCCTCGAGCTGGTTCATCCTCGGCGAGGTGGTCCGCCGGATCGACGGCCGCCCCTACGAGCGATTCGTCCGCGAGGAGGTCTTCCTTCCCCTCGGAATGGCGGACTCCTGGGTCGGGATGCCGCCCGAGCGCTATTTCGCCTACGGCGAGCGGATCGTGCCCATGTTCAACACCGAGGTGCGACGCCGCCGAGCGGGCGGCGCCGGCGGGGGGGGCGAGACCGGGGACCGCCCGGCGCCACCGGAGCACCGCTGGCACCGCGAGGAGTGGGTCACGCACGCTTCGCCCGGCGGCAATGGCCGCGGCCCGATCCGCGAGCTGGGCCGGTTCTACGAGACCCTCCTCGCCGGCGGCCTGTCGCCCGCGACCGGCCGCCGGCTGCTCACCCCGCAGACGGTCGAAGCCCTGACCGCCCGCCATCGGGTCGGCCTCTACGACCACACCTTCCGCCACGTCATGGACTGGGGCCTCGGCTTCATCGTCAACTCGGCGACCTACGATCAGGCGAAGCTGCCCTACGCCTACGGCCCCCACGCCTCGCGGCGCACCTACGGCCACTCCGGTTACCGCTCTTCGACCGCTTTCGCCGACCCCGAGCACCGCCTGGCCGTAGCCCTCGCCACCAACGGCACGCCGGCCGACGAGGCGCATCTCGAGCGCATGGAGTCCCTGTGCGCCACGATCTACCAGGACCTGGGTCTGACCGGGAGCGCCTAGGCTGGACTCCATGGCGCGCTCTTACCGCCGCTCCGCGTTCCTCTTCCGCCGGGACCTGCGGCTCGCGGACAACACCGGGCTGCTCCGGGCGGCGGCGATGTCGGCGGAGGTGCTCCCCTGCTTCGTCTTCGACCCGGCGCAGGTCGACCCCGGGCGAAACCCCTACTTCGGCGCCCCGGCCTTCCAGATCCTGCTCGAGGGGCTCGAAGACCTCGATCGCCAGCTCGCGGCGGCCGGCGGGCGCCTCAACCGCTTCCACGGCGATCCGGCGGCGGTCGTTGCGCGGCTCCTCGGCGAGCACGGGGTCGAAGCGGTCTTCGTCAACCGGGACTACACGCCGTTCGCGGCCGAGCGGGACGGCCGGATCGAGGAGGCCTGCTCGGCCCGCGAGATTCCGTTCCACCGCAGCCACGACCAGCTCCTCACCTGGCCCGGGCAGGTGGTGACCGGCGGCGGCACGCCCTACCGGACCTTCACGCCGTTCTTCCGGGCGGCGCGGGGGATCGAGGTCCCGCGGCCCGCCGGGGAAGCCGGACCGCCGGGCTCGGCGTTCGCCCGCTCCGGTCTCTCCTCGGCCCTGGGCCCCGGAATCTACCGCCAGCTCCTCCCCGAGCGGCGCCCGCTCCACGCCCGGGGCGGGCGGGCCGAAGCGTTCCGCATCCTGGAGGATCTCGAGCGCTTCCGGGCCTACGACGAGGAGCGCAACCTCCTCGCCCCGGACGGCAACCCGCCCGGCGGCGCGTCCGGGCTCTCGCCGCACCTCAGGCACGGCACGGTCTCGATCCGCGAGGTCTACCACGCCGTCGTCGCGGCCCTCGGCCGGGACCACCAGCTCGTCCGCCAGCTCTACTGGCGGGACTTCTTCTCCCAGCTCGCCTTCTTCGAGCCACGGGTCTTCGGCCACGCCTTCCGGCGGGAGTACGATGCGATCGACTGGGAGGACGACGAGCGGCTGTTCGCGGCCTGGTGCTCCGGCCGCACCGGCTTTCCCCTGGTCGATGCCGGCATGCGCCAGCTCGCCGCGACCGGCTACCTGCCGAACCGGGTGCGGATGCTCGCCGCATCGTTCCTGGTCAAGGACCTCCACGTCGACTGGCGCCGGGGCGAGCGCTGGTTCGCCCGCCACCTCGTCGACTACGACCCGGCGGTCAACAACGGCAACTGGCAGTGGGCGGCTTCTACCGGCGCCGACGCCCAGCCGTACTTCCGGGTCTTCAACCCCTGGCGCCAGCAGGAGCGCCACGACCCTCACTGCGCCTACGTCAAGCGTTGGGTGCCCGAGCTCGCCGGGCTCGCCGCCGCCGAGATCCACGCCCTCGAGA
>DATKCC010000351.1:0-10569 GCA_035513375.1 Thermoanaerobaculia bacterium
GCCGTCGACAGCACGTTGAGCACCTGGAACTCCGGTGGGTAGCTCCAGTAGCGCCGCGGCATGCCCTGGTAGCCGAGGATGAACTGCGGGAAGAAGGTCAGGTTGAAGCCGACGAAGGTGATGATCGCCGACACCTGCGACCAGAACCGGTTGTACATGCGTCCGGTCATTTTCGGCCACCAGTAGTGGAGGCCCCCCAGGTAGCCGAGGATCGCCCCGCCCACCATGATGTAGTGGAAATGGGCGACCACGAAGTAGGTGTCGTGGACGTGGACGTCGATCCCCAGGGTGCCGAGCATGACCCCGGTCAGCCCGCCGATCGTGAACAGGCCGATGAAGCCCAGGGCGTAGAGCATCGGCGTGTCGTAGGAGATCGACCCCCGGTGGAGGGTGGCCGTCCAGTTGAACACCTTGATCGCCGAGGGGATCGCCACCAACATGGTCAGCATAGAGAAGACGGTCGCCGCGTAGACCGACTGCCCGGAGGTGAACATGTGGTGGCCCCAGACCAGGAAGCCCAGGACGGCGATCGCGATCGAGGCGAAAGCGACGAACCGGTAGCCGAACACCCGCTTCCTGGCGAAAGCGGCGATCAGCTCCGAGACCACACCCATCGACGGCAGGATCATGATGTAGACCGCCGGGTGGGAGTAGAACCAGAACAGGTGCTGGAAGAGCACCGGATCGCCGCCCAGCCGCGGGTCGAAGATCCCGATGTGGGCCACCCGTTCGAGGATCAGCAGCAGCAGGGTAATGGCGAGGACCGGGGTGCCCAGCACGATGATCAGGCTGGTCGCGTAGTTCGACCAGATGAACAGCGGCAGCCGGAACCAGGTCAAGCCCGGCGCCCGCATCCGGTGGATGGTGACGATGAAGTTGAGCGCGGTCATGATCGAGGAGAACCCGGCGATGAAGCCTGCGATCGCCGTCGGCACGACGTAGCTGTTCGAGTAGGTGGTCGAGAAGGGCGTGTAGAAGGTCCAGCCGGTGTCGACGCCGCCCTTGAGCATGGCGTAGACACCGAACACCCCGGCGAGGTTGAAGACGTACCAGCTCCCCAGATTGAGCTTCGGGAAGGCCAGGTCCTTCGCCCCAATCATGATCGGGATCAGGAAGTTCCCGAGGACCGCCGGGATCGACGGGATCAGGAAGAAGAAGATCATGATCACGCCGTGGAGCGTGAACAGCCGGTTGTAGGTGTCGCCGGTGACCAGGTCGCCTTCGGGCGTCAGGAGCTCGAGCCGGAAGAGGCCCGCGAACAGGCCGCCGAGGACGAAGAAGGCCGAGACCGAGATCAGGTAGAGGATCGCGATCCGTTTGTGGTCGAGCGTCAGCAGCCACGACTTGAGGCCGTGGCTCGCGTTGAGGTAGTTGTCCCGCGGCGGCGGCGCCGTAGCGGTTCTGGCTCGACTCATGGCGCTCCACCTCCGGTCGCTTCCCCGCTCGCTCCGCCGCCCGGTTGACCGGCCCTGGGGCCTAGCGACTTGATGTGCTGGATGAGCTGCAGGAGCTGGTCCTCGCTCACCTGGCCCTGGAAGCTCGGCATGAGCGGCTGGTAGCCGCGGACCACCTTGGCCGCCGGGTTCAGGATCGACTCCCGGAGATAGGTCTCGTCGGCGACCACGGTCGAGCCGTCCGCGAGCTCGACCCGGCTGCCGAAGACCCCGATCAGGTCCGGGCCGCGCGCGCGGGAGCCCGTCCGGTGGCAGGTCTCGCAGGCGAGCGCCGTGAAGAGCTGCTCGCCCGAGGCCGCGGCGCCGCCGCCCGGGACCGCCTCCCGGGCGAGCCAGGCCTCGTACTCGTCCGGCTCCATGACGTAGACCGTGCCGCCCATCAGCGAGTGCTCGGTGCCGCAGTACTCGGCGCAGAACAGGTGGTACTCGCCCGGCTTGGTGGCCTCGAACCAGAGGGTGGTGTAGCGCCCCGGGAGCACGTCCGCCTTGACCCGGAACGCCGGTACGAAGAAGCTGTGGATCACGTCCTCGGAGATCATCGTGAGCTTGATCGGCCGGCCGACCGGAACGTGCAGCTCGTTGATCTCCCGCCTGCCCGAGGGGTGCTGGATCTTCCACATCCACTGCTTGCCGGTGGCGAAGTACTCGACGGCGTCGGCCGGCGGCCGCGACTGGGTGAAGAAGACCTTGGTCCCCCAGCCGAACATGGCGAGGGCGATCACCAGGGGGATCGCCGACCAGGCGATCTCGAGCTTCATCGACCCCTCGTCGTCGTGGCCGATCTCCCCGGGCCGGCGCCGCTGGTAGCGGATGAAGAAGTAGAAGATGGCGACCGCGATCAGCAGCGAGAAGAAGGCGCTGATCGCGACCCAGGTCCAGAACAGGGCGTCGACCGACCCGGCGACGGTGGAGGCGCTCTCGGGATAGAGCGGCAGAGAGTCCGGCATCTAGCCAGCCTCCGGCGCGGCCAGGCGCCGTCCCCGGCGCCAGCTCGCGAAGATGAAGAGCCCGATCGCCGCGACCGTCGCGATCCCGCCGACCCGGACCAGATTCAGGATCGCCAGGCTGTAGCGGCCGCTCCCCGGGTCGTAGCGCAGGCAGTAGAGGAGCACCTGGTCGACCGGTCGGCCGATCGCGCCGCCGGCGGCCTCGATCAAGCCCAATCGCACGTCGCGCGGCGGGTACTCGACGCCGTAGTGGTAGCGGGCGACGGCGCCCTCGGGCGTCAGGGTCACGATCCCGGCGGCGTGGGCCCACTCGTCGCTCTCCGGCAGGTAGGCGTAGCGGAAGCCGACCGCATCCAGCAGCTCCCGGACAGGGGCTTCCTCGCCGGTCAGGAAGTGGAACCCGGCGGCCGCCTGCAGCGCTCCCGAGCTCCCGGCGTCCCCGGCCCGCTGGCGGGACCGGTAGCGGACGAGGTGCCGGGCCTTGGCCGCCCCCGCCATCTCCGGAGTCTCTTCCGGGTCGAAGGAGACGACCGCGACCGAGAAATCCCGGCCGGGCTCGAGCTCCAGGGTGTCGAGGGTCGCGACCACTCCCGAGAGCACCATGCTGCAGAGCATCGGGCACTCGTAGTAGGCCGGGACCAGCAGGATGGGCCGGCCGGCGCCGAGCTCGCCCAGGGTGACGGCGCGGCCGGTCTCATCGACCAGGGCGGTCGCCATCGGCACCTGGACCCCGAGCCGCTGGTCGAAGCCCACCCGCTCGGCCGCCGCGAGGCGCCCCTCGTCGGGCGCCAGGATCGGCTCCGGCCGCGGCGGGCCGAACTGGGCGGTGGCCGCGGCCGTCCAGGTCAGCGCGAGGCCCACCAGGACGAGGGCGGGCTTGCGCTTGCTAAGGCGCATCGCCGCCCTCCAGGTAGAGCTCTAGCGCGCGCTCGAGCGGGATGCGGGCGAAGCCGCCCTCTCCCTCCGCGGGGCCGTAGCTCTCGAGCAGGGCCTTCTCGTGGGCCAGCATCTCGCGGAGATCCTCCTCGGGGGTCACCTGGAGCCCGGGCGAGGGCGGCTGGGCCGGCGCCGCCGCCTCTGGTATCGGCAGGGGCTCCGGGTCGCGGGCCTCCCGGGAGGCCGCCAGGCCCTGGAAAATGAACCACCCCAAGACCAGCGCCAGGGCGGTGACGGCCACCAGGCCGGCGCCGGTCCAGACCACGGCCCGGATGTCGACGTCACGGTCGAGCTCCTCGGTCGAGGAGCCGCCGGTGGCGCGGAGTCTGTCGTCCCGATCCGTCATCATCGATCTCGCAGTCGCAGGGTGACGCGGTCCCGTCGCAGCGCGGCCCGGACGGCGGCGCCCTCGGTCGGTGCGGTAAGCCGCACCCTACGTTCAGTGGCCCTCATGCGAAAGCATCTCCTCCAGGTTCGGGTCGCCGATCGGCATCAGGGGAAGCCGCTCGAGCTCGCGCACGAACCGCCACACCCAGAGCCCGCCGAGGGCGACCGGCGCCACCAGGTCGAGCCAGTGGAGCCGGAAGTCGGAGGGCGAGTAGACCGGCGCCGCGTTCCAGAAGTAGTCGACCCAGTGCATCACCAGGAGCAGGACCGCCACCGGCACCAGCAGCCGGGCGTCGCGCTTGAGGTCCCGCGACAGGAGCAGCACGAAGGGCAGCGCGAAGTGCAGCAGTACGAGGGCCAGACCCAGGGCCTGCCAGCCGCCCTGGAGGCGGTGCTGGTACCAGAGAACCTCCTCCGGGATGTCGCCGGACCAGATGATCAGGAGCTGGGAGACCGAGAAGTAGGTCCAGAGCAGGGTGAAGGCGAGCAGGAGCTTGCCCCAGTCGTGGAAGTGGACCGCTCGGAGCACCCCGGCCAGGGGGGGCCGCCGGCCGAGAAAGGCCGCCACCACGATCAGGAAGGCGAGCGCTGCGATCCCGTGGCCGCCCAGGAACCAGACGCCGTAGATCGTCGAGTACCAGTGGGGGTCGAGCGACATGACCCAGTCCATCGCCGCGAAGGTCACCGCGAGCACGTGGAGCACCAGCCCGGCGCCCGCGAGCCGGCGCATCCTCAGGATGAGGCCGGGGCTCGGGGCCTCGTCCTGGCGCGCCGACCACCGGGAGAGGACGAACGCGAGGACCATCCAGACGGCGAAGTAGACCGCCGAGCGGATGATCCAGGCGCCCGTGCTCAAGTACCCCGCCTTGTGCTCGAGGATCGGGTCGCCGGCGACCGCCGCCTCGCGGGCCCACTCATACACGCTCTCGAGACCGAAGACCAGGGGGACGAAGGCGACGACGAGGGCCGGGAGCGTCCGCGATGCGGCCTCCAGGATCCGGCGCGAGGCCACCCCCCACTGGCCGCCGGTCAGGTGGTAGACCATCGCCAGGCCGAGGCTCCCCAGGGCGATGCCCAGCCAGTAGAGGTGACCCACCAGGTAGGAGCGAAAGAACTGCTCGCGGTCGAGGAGGAAGCCGACGACGAGGAGCACCGCCCCGGCGAGGCCCACGGCGAAGCCCAGGGACCCCACGCGCCCTATGGCGGCCGGCGCCGCCCAGGACCCCGGTCGGAACCGGGAGTCGTTTCCGGGCTCGACGGCGTGCCGCGGAGCGCTCATGGCACCTTCTCCCCCGCGGCGGCCACCCGCTCCCGATCCTCGGGCGGCAGCTCGGCGAGCGGCGCATGCTGCGAGAGCTGGAGCGCCCGCAGGTAGGCGACCACCGCCCAGCGGTCCGCGACCGAGATCTGGGCAGCGTAGCTCGGCATCTGGCCGAAGCCGTTGGTGATCACGTCGAAGAAGTACCCGTCGGCCTCGTTGCGCAGGCGGTCCTGGTGGTAGGTCGGGGGCTGCTTGAAGCCCCGCCGGACGATCATCCCGGTGCCGGTGCCGACGCGGTCGTGGCAGGGCGCGCAGAAGGCGTCGAAGGTCTCCCGCCCGCGCTCGAGGGTGCCGCGGGTGACCTCGATCGGCAGCCGCCGGACGAGGCGGTCGTCGGCGGTGAAGCCGGTGAAGTACGCCTCGTCCTCCCGGAGCGTCCCCCGAGCGACCGCGCCTTCGGGCAACGCTCGGGCGGAGGCTCCGTCGGCGAAGAACCGGCTGGCCTCGTAGGGCTCGACCTTCGGCTGGTCGTGCATGTCCTGGCGGCAGCCGGCGAGCGGGACGGCGACGAGGGCCAGGGCCAGGGCCCATCCTCGGCCCGCGGGCAGACGCCGGCTCACGGCTCGACCTCCGCGATCCGGATCGCCCCGGCGCGCTTCAGCAGCACCGCCGTCTCCCGTCGGTCGAAGCGCTCGTCCTCGGCCTCGACGGCGAGGAAGAAGCCGTCAACCGAGGCCGCGGCCCGGAAGGCCGATGAGTTGAACACCGGGTGATAGGGCTGGGGTAGGCGGTTCAGGGCGAACATGCCGATCACCCCGGAGAGCGCCCCGAGGAGAATCGTGAGCTCGAAGGTCACGACGATGAACGACACCCAGGAGTTGAGCGGCCGGCCGCCGACGTTCAATGGGTAGTCGATGACCGAGACCCAGTACTGGAACCCGTAGCCGAGGAGCGCGCCGAAGGTGGCGCCGAGGAGGATGATCAGCGGCACCTTGGAGCGCTTGACCCCCAGGGCCTCGATCACCGCGTGGCTCGGGTAGGGCATGAAGGCGTCGGTCCGGGTGTAGCCGGCCTCGCGCACCCGCCGGGCGCCCTCGACGAGCTCGTGCTCGCTGCCGAATTCGGCGACCAGGCCCCAGGTCTCGGGGAGCTTCCCCTTGGCGCCCGCCGACGAGCTCACTTCGCGACCTCCTCTTCAAGGCTGTGGGGGAGCTCCCCCTTCTTTCCCGGCACCAGGGTGCGGACCTCGAAGATCGAGATCATCGGCAGCACCCGGATGAACAGGAACATGCACGCCAGGAAGAAGCCGATCGTCCCGACGTAGAGGGTCCAGTCCCAGACCGTGCCCCGGTACATGCCCCACGACGACGGCAGGTAGTCCCGGTGGAGGCTGGTGATGACGATCACGAAGCGCTCGAGCCACATGCCGATGTTGACCACCACGGAGACTGCGAAGAGCGCGACCGGCGAGGAGCGGACCCGCTTGAACCAGAGCGCCTGGATCAGCACGACGTTGCACAGGATGAGCGACCACCAGAGCGGCCAATAGGGCCCGGTCATTCGGTTCTTCATCACCGCCCACTCGAACGCGTTGCCGCTGTACCAGGCGACGAAGAGCTCGATCAGATAGCCGTAGCCGACGATGAGGCCGGTCGCGAGCATGATCTTGCCCATGTTCTGGAGGTGGCGCTCGGTGATGAAGTCCTGGAGCTTGTATAGCGAGCGGATCGGGATCACCAGGCAGAGCACCATGGCGAAGCCGCAGTAGATGGCGCCGGCGACGAAGTAGGGCGGGAAGATCGTGGTGTGCCAGCCGGGCACCTGCGACACCGCGAAGTCGAACGAGACGACGGTGTGGACCGAGAGCACGAGCGGCGTCGAGAGACCGGCGAGAAGCAGGTAGAGCGACTCATAGTTCTGCCAGTGGCGGACCGACCCCCGCCAGCCGAGGGCGAGGACGCCGTAGGCGTAGCGGGCGAAGGCGCGCTGGGCCCGGTCGCGCATGCTCGCGAGGTCGGGGACCAGGCCTACGTACCAGAAGAGCAGGGAGACCGTGCCATAGGTCGAGACCGCGAACACGTCCCAGACGAGCGGGCTGCGGAACTGCGGCCAGATCGCCATCGAGTTGGGGTACGGGAAGAGCCAGAAGAAGAGCCAGGGCCGCCCCAGGTGGAGGAGCGGGAACATCCCGGCGCAGGCGACGGCGAACAGCGTCATCGCCTCGGCGAAGCGGTTGATCGAGGTCCGCCACTCCTGCCGGAAGAGCAGCAGGATCGCCGAGATCAGGGTCCCGGCGTGGCCGATGCCGATCCACCAGACGAAGTTGATGATCGCGAAGCCCCAGGCGACCGGCACGTTGACGCCCCAGACACCGACGCCCCGGGCGATCAGGACGACGATCGAGACCAGCAGCACCATGACGATCGAGAAGGCGACCGAGAAAGCGCCGAACCACCAGAGCGGGGTCTTGCCGAAGACCGTGCCGGCGATCCGGTCGGTGACCGAGCGGTGGTCGTGCTCGCCGGCGAGGACCGGCGGCTCGTAGGGCCGCTCGAATCGGCGCTCGCCGCCGACCGGGTCAATGACCGCCATGCCGGCTCCCGGTCGCTGCAGCATGGGGCTCGAGCGCCGGGTTGGGGTTCCGGAGCTTCGCCAGGTAGGTGGTGCGGGGCTTGGTGCCGAGCTCCTCGAGCAGGGCGTAGCCGAGCGGCTCGGCCTTGCGCCGGGAGACCTCCGAGTCGGGGTCGTTGATATCCCCGAAGACCAGGGCGCCCGACGGGCAGGCCTGCTGGCAGGCGGTCTTGATCGAGTCGCGCGGGATCGTGCCCTCCCCCCCGCCATCCGATGGGTTGCGCTGGCCCGCCACCTTCGCCTCGATCCTGGCGTGGTTGATCCGCTGGACGCAGTAGGTGCACTTCTCCATCACCCCACGCTGGCGGACGGTGACGTCCGGGTTGCGGCCGAGCTTCAGCACCTCGGTCTCGTGGTCGGTGTACTTGAGGAAGTTGAACCGCCGCACCTTGTATGGGCAGTTGTTCGAGCAGTACCGGGTGCCCACGCACCGGTTGTAGACCATGTCGTTCAGGCCCTCGGAGCTGTGGACCGTCGCCGCGACCGGGCAGACCACCTCGCACGGGGCTTTCTCGCACTGCATGCACAGGACCGGCTGATGGTGGATCGCCGAGACCTCCTCGGCGTCCGGGCCCTCGAAGTAGCGATCGATGCGCAGCCAGTGCATCTCCCGGCCCCTGGCCACCTGCTCCTTGCCGACCACCGGGATGTTGTTCTCGCTCTGGCAGGCGATGACGCAGGCGCTGCAGCCGGTGCAGACGTTGAGGTCGACCGCCATGCCCCAGGCGTACCCGTCGTACTTCCACTCCGGGAAGAAGGAGGCCTCGGGCACCTCATGCCCCTGGCGGCGGATGATCTCCGGGTCCTCGAGGTAGCCGGCCAGCGTCCCCGTCCGGACCAGGTGGCGACCCTCCATCGAGTGGTGGTCCTGAGTGGTCGCCATCGGGTAGGTGCCGCCGGCGACGGCGAGCTCACCCCGGGCGAGCCAGAGGCCGTCCGAGGTGCGCAGCGGGTAGAGGTCGAAGCCCGCGCCTTCGGCGACTTTGCCGGCCCGCCGCCGGCCCTGGCCGAAGTGGAGTGTCACGGCGCCGTCGGCGTGGCCGGGCACCACCCAGGCCGGGAGCTCGAGCGCGCGCTCGCCGACCGTCACCCGGACCCGGGGACGGCGGTGGACGAGGTCGGCCCCGATGCCGGCGACGCCCAGCACGCGGGCGGTCGCCGGGCTCATCAGGACGGCGTTGTCCCAGGTCAGGCGGGTCGCCGGCCGCGGCAGCTCCTGGAGCCAGGCGTTGTTCGCCCAGGAGCCGTCCCAGACCGCCGGGTCCGGGGAGAAGGCGATCTCGACCGCGCCGCCGGCGGCGGTCGAGAGGACGCGGACGTCGGCCGCCGCCTCTTCGACGCCGCCGGCCGAGACGCCGACCTCCGGCAGGGCGGTCTCCGGGACGAAGCCGTCGTGGAGGGCCCGGCGCCAGGCGGGTTCGTCGGCGAGCTGGTCGCGCCAACGCTCCCGGACCAGCTCGCGGGCGGTGGCGTCGGTCCGGTCGGTGAGCTGGGAGAGCACCTCGTGGAAGCTCCGGCCCTGGTAGAGCGGCTCGATCAGGGGCTGGACGATCGACACCGTGCCGTCGGCCGCGCGGGCGTCGCCCCAGCTCTCGAGGAAGTGCGCCTGCGGCACGTGCCACTGGCAGTACTGAGAGGTCTCGTCCTTGTAGAGGCCGACGTGGACCCGCAGGCCGGCCTGCGGCAGCGCCGCGGCCAGGTCGAGGTCCGCCGGAGCGTCGAAGGCCGGGTTGGCGCCCAGGATCAGCAGGGTGTCGACCTCGCCCGCGTGGAGCTCCTCGGCGAGGGCGCGGATCCCGGCCACCTGGTCGTCCGGCCGGGCGGCGGCCGGCTCGGTGTAGCGGACGGTCGAGCCGACCGCACCCAGGGCGTGGTTGATCGCATGGGCGAGGACGTGGACCGCGGGCGGCGCCCCGTCGCCAGCCACGACCAGGGCGCGGCCGGGGTGGGCGCGGAGGTCCGCGGCGACCGCCGGCAGCCAGCGTCCGGCCTCGCCCTCGAGCGCCACCGGCTCCGCCCCGGCCACCCCCAGGTCCGCCGCCAGGGCGAGGGCGAAGCGGGCGATCTCCGACGGGCGCGCCGCCAACCGGTGGTCGGCGACCGAGCCGGTGTTCGAGGGCATCGACTCCAGGGCGTAGAGCCGGCTCACGGCGGCCGTGGCGCCGTCCGGACCGGGGGCCCGCCGCCGCCCGGCCCAGTCGTGAGCGGCGCGGACCGCGCCCGGACCCTGGGTCAGGAAGTCGGAGTCGAGGGCGACGATCACGTCGGCCCGGGAGAGGTCGTAACGGGTCTCGACCGGGTGGCCGAACGCCCGGACCGCGCCGCGGTGGACGCTGTGGCGCCCGGCCGGCTCCCACTGGTACCAGCGCGCCTCGGGGAGCGCCTTGAGGAGCGCCTCGAGCTGGGCCGCCAGCGTCGGCGAGGTGACGGTGCCGGTGAGGATCCGAAGACCCGCACCGCCGAGCGCCCGAAGCGCCCGCAGCCGGGGAGCCAGATCGCGCTGGAAGTCCTGCCAGGTGCGAATCTGACCCAGGTAGTCGAGCACCCCGGAGCGGTCCGGGTCGTAGAGCTGGAGGATCGACGCCTGGGCGAAGGCGTCGGTGCCGCCTCCCGGGTTCGCCGGGTGCTCCGGGTTGCCCTCGACCTTGGTCGGCCGGCCGGTGTGGCTCTCGACCAGGATGCCCTGGGCGTAGCCGCCCATCGCGAAAGCGGTGGCGAAGTAGAGCGGGCGGCCCGGGACGACGTCTTCGGGCTGGCGGACGTAGGGAACGATCGACTCGGGCGGCTGCCGCGTGCAGGCGGTGAGGCCGGCGAGCGCGACCGAGGCGCTCGAGAGCTGGAGGAACCGGCGCCGGGAGAGGCCGCCGTCGGCCCCCTCGGGGTCTCCGGTCTCGACCCACTCCGAAGCGAAGCGCGGGAGCTCCCGGTGGAGCATCTCCTCGAAGCCGGGGGT
>DATKCC010000352.1:0-2708 GCA_035513375.1 Thermoanaerobaculia bacterium
GGCGTGGGTGCTCAACCCCTGGAGCGTCCGGGCCTTCAATGCTCTGTACTATCGCCGCTATCGCGCCGCCACCGCTGCGCGGCCGCGGCGCGCCGTCGTCGGCCCCGAGCCGTTCTTCTACCCGCTCGACGCCGTCCGGGATTGGAACCGGCTCTACGGCCCACGCGGCTTCACCCAGTACCAGTGCGTCCTCCCCGAGGAAGCCGAGGGCGGGCCGGGAGCTGCGGCCGGCCGCTTTCTCGACCTGCTGTCGCGGAGCCGCGCCGCCTCCTTCCTCTGCGTGATCAAGGACTGCGGCGCCCAGGGCGAAGGCGTCCTCTCCTTCCCCCGGCCCGGGATCTCGATCGCCGTCGACCTGCAGGTCCGCGACGGCACCCGGGAGCTGGTCGATGCCCTCGACCGCCAGGTGATCGCCGCGGGCGGCCGCATCTACCTCGCCAAGGACGCCTTCACCCGGCCCGAGCACTTCCGCGCCATGGAGGGCGAGCGCCTGGCCGACTTCGCCCGGCTGCGCGCCAAGTACGACCCCGAAGGCCGCCTCGGGAGCGCTCAGTCGGTGCGGCTCTTCGGGCGGTGACGAAGCAGGTGGGCCAAGGCCCACCCTACGGCGTTGTGCGCGGGCCGCTCCGGTTCGGGATCTCGACCAGTCCGCTGCCTACGACCTCGAGCTTCCAGTCCGCGGCGCGGGTGCCCTCGAGGTCGAGGTGGCCGGTCAGGTAGTAGAGCCGGTCGGTGTCCGCGCCCTTCGCGGTGCAGAAGCGGTCCTGGAGGTAGAAGGGCGGGATCGCCTGGTAGTAGAGGGTCGCGCGGACGTAGACCGGCTCGCCGGAAGCGCCGGAGAGGTCCGCCCGGTAGACCAGCGAGTCGCCGCCGCCGTGGACGTAGTCGGGGTCGTCGCCGACCCCGTTCGGCCCGGCGTCCTCGGCGAGGTCGACGCCCGCGCGCTCGCCCAGGCGGGCGCCGTCGCCCAGGGCCGCGGCGATCCTCACCCGATCCGCCATGCTCAGGAACCCCGCGGGCAGCAGGCGGTTGTCCTTGACGTGCCCGCATATCGACAGGAAGCTGGTGGTGAGCTGGCCGCCTGGGGTTGCGTGATGCCCGCACTCGGGGTCCGCCACCGGCGCCGGCGAGGTCACGAGCTCCTGGTAGATCTGGACCTGGTCCTCTCTGCTGATCTCCTGGTAGTGCGGCTGGTGCGGGGTGACGGGGAGCCGCTCCGCGCAGTCCGCCGTCCACCAGAGCTCGCCCGCGACCGGCTCGCCGCGCTCGTCGACGATCACCCCGGCCCCGTCGGTCCGCCCCGAGGCCCAGAGCACCCCGCCGCCCGAGTCGAGAACGGCGAGCTCGAGGAAGGCGCGGCGGAAGCCGACGCCGGTAGGGAGCTTGTGGCCGGCCCTGTTGGTCACGGTGACCCGGGCGCTCAGAGTGTCGCCGTCCCTCCGCAGGTCGGTCACGGCGACCGTGGCGGTGTCGTTCGCGGCCTGCTCGAGCATCGCCCGCTCGGTGAGCAGCACCGGGTCGAGCCCCTTCGCGCCGAGCATCGGGTCCTGGGTGCGGATCCCGAGGACGTCCGGGAACTGCTGGGCCATCTTGAGCAGGAACACATTCAGGCCGACCAGGGTGTGACGGGCGAAGCCGTCGCGGACCTCGAGGTCGATCTCCTCGCCCGGCAGGGTGTTGTCGGTGGCAGGGAAGTTCGAGAGCTCCTGGATGCTGGCGATCTTGCTCCGGTAGCGGCCGGTCGCAGGGTCGGCGCGGCGCATGTGGCAGGCCTGGCAGGATTCCGCGCGCGCCCCGGCGCCGAGGGGCAGCTCGCCGCCTCCGGGCAGGGTGCCGGTGCGATAGGCGCTGAACGCCCACTCGGGGTAGGTGGTCTGCTCGTAGGTGTAGCCGAGCGTCTTCTTGCCGTCGAAGATCGGCAGGTGGACCGTGTGGCAGGTGCCGCAGAGCTCGGAGCTCGAGATCGTCGCGTCGTCGAGCACCGGCTGGATCCCCATGGCGTGGTCCATCGGCTTGGGTTTCGGCTCCTCGAACGGGCCCTTGAGCTCCGCCGGGTCACCGACGAAGAAGCTGCCGGTGAAGGTGCGGGCGAAGCCCCGATTGGCCGGGTTCAGGAGCTCCTGGCGCTTCTCGACGCAGCGGTTCTGCGGCTGGCTCCGGACCTCCTCGACCTCCTCGTCGGCGAGCGCCATCCGGTGGCAGGCGGCGCACGAGATCCCGTCTCGGGCGAGGGCGCCGTAGGGCGCCGAGGCGAGCTCCGGGTTCTGGGCCGGGTCGGAGGGGTAGGGCACGGCGTCGACGCGGTCGCGGGTGAACAGCAGGTGTGGCGCGAAGCAGTCGTCCGGCTCGGCCGCGTGGTCGATCTTGAGCTGCCGCTGTCCCATGATGCCGTGGCAGCCGAGGCAGACGTCCTGGACCACCTCCGGCTGGTCGGGATGGAAGGTCTGGGTCTCGCTCGCGAGCTGGGCGAAGAAGATCGGGTCGCGGCCGCCGAGGCCCATCGGCGAGGTCCGCCAGGTGGCGTAGGGTGAGAGGTTGAGGAGCTTCCCCACCTCCGGGTCCGGGGCGGTCATGTCGAACTGGAGCCCGGTCGAGCCGGCGTCGTGGCAGCCGATGCACTGGTCGGAGGTGACGAACTCGCTCTCGGCGGTGACGCCGCCCGGCCCCAGCGCCGGCACCCAGACGTTGTCGTAGGTCTGGGAGGGCAT
>DATKCC010000353.1:0-3080 GCA_035513375.1 Thermoanaerobaculia bacterium
GTGGCCTCGTCCGGCCGCAAGGCGCGCGGGCGGCGCGCCATCGATCTGCTGATCGCCGCAGTCGCTCGCGCTTCCGGCCTGCCCCTCTACACGCGCAATCCGGAGGACTTCTCGGGGCTCGGCAATTTGGTCGAGGTCGTAGCGGTCCCAACGATCGCCACGCCACCTCCGCGACCCTGACGGAGTAGAACGGCAGAACTGGTACCGCGTCCGCCGATGACCCTCAGCTTCGGCGATCCCCCATGACCGACCGATACGTCTGCATCCACGGGCACTTCTACCAGCCGCCCCGGGAGAACCCCTGGCTGGAGGCGGTGGAGGTGCAGGACTCGGCCTACCCGTACCACGATTGGAACGAGCGGGTCACCGCCGAGTGCTACGCGCCCAATGCCGCGTCGCGGATCTTCGACGAGGAGGGGCGGATCACCCGGATCGTCAACAACTACGCTCGGATGAGCTTCGACTTCGGCCCCACTCTCCTCGCCTGGATGGAGGCTGCCCGCCCCGAGGTCTATCGCGCGGTGCTCGAAGCCGACCGGCGCTCGATCCAGCGCTTCGGGGGGCACGGCTCGGCCATGGCCCAGGCCCACGGGCACCTTATCCTGCCGCTCGCCACTCGGCGCGACCGGGAGACCCAGGTCATCTGGGGCCTGAGCGACTTCGAGCACCGCTTCGCTCGCCGGGCCGAGGGGATGTGGCTGCCGGAGACGGCGGTCGACGTCGAGACGCTGGAGGTCCTGGCCGAGCACGGCGTCCGCTTCACGGTCCTGGCTCCCCACCAGGCGGCCCGGGTGCGGCGTCTGGGCGGCGCCGAGCCCCCGCAGGGGCAGCCGGCGGGCGCGGGCGACGACCGGCAGGGCGATGCCCGAGAGGGCGATGAGCGGCCCTGGCAGGAGGTGAGCGGCAGAACCATCGACACGACCCGCCCCTACCTCTGCCGCCTCCCGTCGGGCCGCTCCATCGCCCTGTTCTTCTACGACGGCGGGCTCGCCCGGGAGGTGGCGTTCGGCGAGCTCCTCAACGACGGCGAGAGCTTCGCCCGCCGCCTGCTCGCGGCCCTGCCGCCGGCGAACGGCCCCGCGCTCGTCCACGTCGCGACCGACGGCGAGACCTACGGCCACCACCACCGCTACGGCGAGATGGCGCTCTCCTTCGCCCTCGACCGCCTGGCCCGGACCGAGGGCGTCCGGGTGACCCACTACGCCGAGCACCTGGCGGGCCACCCGCCGGAGGACGAGGTCGAGATCCGGGAGCGGACCTCCTGGAGCTGCGTCCACGGAATCGAGCGCTGGCGGAGCGACTGCGGCTGCGCGACCGGCGGCGAGCCCGGCTGGCACCAGCGCTGGCGGGCGCCGCTCCGGGAGGCGCTCGACTGGCTGCGCGACGAGCTCGCGCCGCGCTTCGAAGAGGCCGCCGGCGAGCTCCTGCGCGACCCTTGGGCGGCCCGCAACGGCTACGTCGACCTGGTCCTCGACCGCTCGGAGGAGGCCCTGGAGCGGTTCTTCGCCGAGCATGCGGTCCGGGAGCTCTCCGCGCCGGAGCGCCTCCGGGCGCGCCGGCTCCTCGAGCTCCAGCGCCACGCCATGACCATGTACACGAGCTGCGGCTGGTTCTTCAACGACCTCGCCGGCATCGAGACCGTCCAGGTGCTCCAGTACGCCGACCGCGTGCTCCAGCTCGCCCAGCGGCTGTGGGGCGACTCCTTCGAAGGGCCCTTCCTGGAGCGGCTCGAGCGGGCCGAGAGCAACCGCCCGGCGCCCCAGGGCGGCGACGGTCGCGAGATCTTCGAGCGCGAGGCGCGGCCGGCGCGGGTCACGCTGACCAGAGTGGGCGCCCACTACGCGCTCTCGTCGCTGTTCGAGGACTACCCGGAGGAGGCGCGGATCTTCTGCTATCGGGCCGAGCAGCGCCGGGTCCGCCACGCCCGGTCCGGCCGGGCTCAGCTCGCCGTGGGCCGCCTGCACGTGGCGTCGCTCCTGACCGGGTCGGAAGTCGACCTGTCGTTCGCGGTGCTCCACTTCGGCGACCAGAACCTGACCGGGGGAGTCCGCCGCTTCCAGGGCGAGAAGGCCTTCGAGACCATGGCATCCGAGCTCGTCGAGCCGTTCCGGAAGGGCGAGCTGGCCCAGGCCGTCCGCGTCCTCGATCGCCACTTCGAGGAGATGACCTACAGCCTCGACTCGCTCTTCCGGGACGAGCGCCGGGTGGTGCTCGACCTGATCCTCGAGACCGCGCGGGCCGAGGCCGAGGAGCAGCACCGGCGGCTCTACGAGGACCACGCCCCGCTCCTGCACTACCTGGCGCGCCTGGCGATCCCGCTCCCCCTGACCCTGAAGGCCGCCGCCGAGGTGGTCCTCAACCTCGACCTGCGCCGGGCGTTCCTGGACCCCGGGGCGGACCTCGAGGAGGTCGACCGCTGGCTCCGGGAGACCGCCACCTGGAACCTCGAGCTCGACACCCCGGGACTCGCCCACGCCCTCGCTTCGAGTCTGGAGGAGCTGGCCCGGAGCCTGGAGGAGGAGCCCGGCGACATCGAGCGGCTGCTCCGGCTCCAGAAGCGGGTGGAGCTCGCCCGCGCCCTGCCCTTCCCGGTCCCCCTGGCCGGCGCCCAGAACGCCTTCTGGCGCCTCCCCAGGGCCGAGCTCCCGCATCACCGGGAGGCAGCTCGGGCAGGCGGCGAGGCGAGCGGCGACGAGGCCCGTCTCGCGCTCGACCGGTTCCGGGCGCTCGGCGAGAGCCTCGGGATGCAGGTGGAGTGAGGTGCGGTGCTACTCCCGCGTCCACTCCGGCTCGGGCTCGACTCCGAGGCCGTCGGCGAGGCGGGTGTAGTAGTTGAACAGCGCCGTGACCTGGACGACCTCGTGGATCGCGGCGTCGTCGAAGCCGTGGCGCCTGAGCTCCTCGACAGCCGACTCGGTCATCGTCCAGGGCCGGCGGGTGAGCTTGGTGGCGAAGTCGAGCATCGCCCGGTCGGCGGGCGGGAGATCGGCTTCGCGGTAGTCGGACTTGACCGCTTCGACCAGCGCCTCGCTCCCTTCCCTGTCCGCGACCTCGGCCCGGAGGTCGTCCGCGTGCGACTC
>DATKCC010000354.1:0-3211 GCA_035513375.1 Thermoanaerobaculia bacterium
GTGACAGTACCGGCAGTGGATGCCCATCGCCGCCACGTGGTGGTCGTGGGAAAACGGCACCGGCTGCTTGAACACCACCCCCTGGCGGGTGACGTAGGGGGAGCGCTGGAGTCGGTCCAAGGCGAGCCCCCCGACGGCCACCAGCGCCACCAGCACGACGAGGCTTCCCCGGGCGGTGTTGTTGGCGCTGGGCGGGAAGAGCTGCGGCATGGTCAGGCCACCAGACCTCGCTCAACGGGCGTGGCGGGTAGCAGGTCTTGTGAAAGTTTTCACAAGCCGCGCCTCGGGGTGGTCGAGCGGAGCCGCCCCCGGGGGCGGGACGCCGATTGTGTCCGACCATTTCAGGCGCTGTCAACCGATCGGAGAGCGCCACCTGAACCCTCCTCGGAGCAAGGGAAGCGGGCCGCCTGGCCTCGGCCTGCACATCGGTTACACTCCCTCACCCGGCCCACCCGGCCGGGTAGGCCCGTCGCGGCCTTCGACCGCCGCCCCGCACCCGAGCAGACGCCCGCGAGCCGCCGAGCATGAACCCGCAAGCCGTCTCCCGTACCGCTGCGACCGAGACCCGCTCGCGGGGCCTCTCCTGGACGCTCCTCCGGTCCAGGGCCGCCCTCTACTTCGAGCTCACCAAGCCCCGGATCACGTTCATGGTCCTGGTCACCGCAGCGGCCGGGTTCGTGCTCGCGCACGGGGCGGGCGCGGGCGGGGCCGGCGCCGCGGGCCCGCTGCGGTCGGTCTTTCCTTTGGCGCTCCTCATCCACGCTCTGGCCGGAACCGGCCTGGTGGCGGCGAGCGGGTCGGCCCTGAACATGGTCCGGGAGCGGGAGCTCGACGGCCGGATGCGCCGGACCGCCTCCCGGCCGCTGCCGGCCGGCAAGCTCGACCCGGACCGGGCGCTCGCCTTCGGCGTGCTGCTCGCGGTCGCGGGCCTGCTCTGGCTCGCCCTGGGAGTGAACCCGCTGACGGCGATCCTCGGCGCCGCGACCCTGGCCGGCTACGTCTTCGTCTACACCCCGATGAAGCGGGTCTCGTCGCTGGCGACCGTGGTCGGGGCCGCCCCCGGGGCGATGCCGCCGGTGATGGGCTGGGCCGCCTACACCGGCGAGCTCGGGCCGGGCGCCTGGGCGCTCTTCGGCATCCTCTTCTTCTGGCAGCTCCCCCACTTCCTGGCAATAGCCTGGATGTACCGGGCCGACTACGCTCGCGCCGGCTTCCCGATGCTGCCTGTCGTCGAGCCCGACGGCGCCTCCACCGCCCGCCAGGCGGTCCTCTGGTCGGCGGCCCTGATCCCCCTGTCGCTCGTCCCGGCGGCCCTCGGCCTCGCCGGCGCGGTCTACGCCGTAGGGGCGGTCGGCCTCGGCATCGCCTACCTCGCGGCGAGCGTCACCTTCGGCCGCGCCCGCTCCACTCCGGCGGCCCGGCGCCTGCTCCTGGTCTCGGTCGCCTACCTCCCGGGCATCCTCGGTGCCCTGCTGGCGGACGGGCTGTTCGGATAGGCTTCCGGAGCACCGTTGGGTGCGGCCCTGCCGCACCCAACGCTTCGCCGGCACCGATTCTAGCGATGGCCCGTATCGCACTCTGGAGCCTGCTCATCCTCACGCTCGCCGCGATCGTGGGGCTGTCCGTGGTCCAGGTTCTTCGCGGGCCCGCCGAGCCCGAGCTGCCGGTCCTCGGCGAGGTGCCGCCTTTCGAGCTGGTCGGCCAGGACGGCCGGAGGGCCACCCGGGAGGAGCTCGCCGGCGCTCCCTACGTCGTCGACTTCGTGTTCACCCGCTGCGTCACCTCGTGCCCGGTGATGACCCACCGGATGCAGACGCTCGGCGAGGGGCTCGACGAGGGCAGGGAGTTCCGCCGGGTCTCGATCAGCGTCGACCCCGCCAACGACACCCCGGAAGTGCTCCGCGCCTTCAAGGAGATCCGGGGTCTACCGGAGACCTGGTGGTTCTTGACCGGAGACCCCGAGCGGGTCCTCGCCCTGGTCCGCGACGGCTTCCACCTGGCGGTCGATCCGGCGACCAGCGACCCCGCCGACCCCATCGCCCACTCGACCCGGTTCGTCCTGGCCGACGGACGGCACCAGATCCGCGGCTACTTCGACGGCATGGACTCCGACGACTTGGCGCGGCTCGACCGGCAGCTCCGGCGCCTGGCCCGCGAAGCCCCGTAGGCCGGCCCCGGAGCGGGGCGAGCCGGCGGCGCTGTAGACTCCTCCGGTGACGGCAGGTCGCTTCAGGCTCGGTCCCTGGGAGGTCCATCCGGCCGCCAATCGGCTCGTCCGCCTCGGCCCCGGCGGAGAGGAGTCCCTCCGGTTGGAGCCCAGGGTCATGGCCCTCCTCGTGTCGCTGGCCGAACGCCCGGGCGAGGTGGTCTCGCGGGAGGAGCTCTTCGAGACCGTCTGGGAGGGCGCCTTCGTCGGCGACGAGGCGCTGACGACGGCGGTCTACCAGCTCCGCCGAGCGCTCGGCGATGACGCCCGCCGGGCCCGTTACGTCGAAACCGTATCGAAGGGCGGCTACCGGCTCCTCGCTCCCCTCGACCCCCTCCCGCGAGGGTCGGACGAGCTCCGGCCGGGCGCGACCGGCAGCCAAACGGGCGCCCGGTCGCCGGCTCGGCCGGCGGGCCTGAACCGGCGCGGCCCGGTCTTGCGATGGGCCGCCGCCCTGGCCGGCCCGCTCCTGGTCGCGGCGCTGGCGCTCGCCCGCCTGGGTCCCGCCTCGGGCCCGGGCGCCTCTTCGATCCCGGAGCCTCGACCCACGCCGGCCTCCCTGCCGCCGAGCCCGACGACGGGGCAGGCCGGGGCCGAGATTGCGGCCGCGACCGAGCTCCGGGAGGGCTGGCGGTCCCTCGAGCGGCCCGGCCGTGACGCGGTCGCCGCGGCGTTAGCGCGCTTCGAGCGCGCGGTCTCCCTCGAGCCCCGCGACCCTCTCGCCCACGCGGGGCTCGCCGAGGCGCTGGCCCGGGCCCGCGGCCTCGGCCTCGTACCTCTCGGCGAGGCCGAACCGCGGGCGCGGGTCGCGGCCGCGGCCGCCGTGGCTTTGGGGCCGGAGCTCGCCGCCTCCCACCGCGCGCTCGCCTACGTCCGGCTCACTCTCGACTGGGACTGCGCCGGCGCCGAGGCCGCCCTCGACCGGGCCCTGGCCCTCGAGCCCAGCGACCCCCGCGTGCACAGTCTCCTGGCGCAGCTCCACTTCGTCGCCGGCCGGCGGGAGGC
>DATKCC010000355.1:0-4643 GCA_035513375.1 Thermoanaerobaculia bacterium
CCTGCTGCGCAACGTGCTCATCTACTTCCGCCGGCCGCTCCAGCGCCGGGTCGTGGCCGAGGTCTGCCAGCGCCTCGAGCCCGAGGGCTACCTCTTCCTCGGGGCCTCGGAGACCCTCTGGCAGATCTTCGACCAGCTCGCACCGGTCGAGCTCGGCGCCTGCTTCGCCTTCCGCCATCCGGAGCGCCCCGAGCCGAGGGCCCCGGCCCCGAGGCGGCCCCCGCCTGCCCGGCCGAAGCGCGAAGTCGAGCCGGTGGTCACCGACGAGGTCCCGGCGGCGGCCCACGACGAAGCCGAGCCCTCGCCGGCCGCGGGCGGCGCCCAGGACCAGCTCCTCGAGGCCGCGCGACACCTCGCCGCCAACCGCCTTGAGGAGGCTGTGGGCCGCGTCGCCGAGGCGCGCGCGGCCGACCCGTCGGAGCCCGCGGTCTACGCTCTGGAGGGGTTCGTCCACGACCTCGCCGCCCGGCCCGAGGCAGCGGCCACAGCCTACCGGGCTGCCCTCTACCTCGATCCGGGCCTATTCCAAGTGCGGGTGTTGCTCGCCGACTGCCTGCGCCGCCTCGGCCGCCACGAACGCGCCGACCACGAGCTCCGTCAGGTTCTCGCCACGCTCGACCGGGGCGCCGCCCGCGAGCTGGTCCTCCTCGAGGAGCTTCCCTTCCCCAGCCGCCAGCGCGCCGCTCGCCATTGCCGCCAGGCCCTCGGTGGCCGGTAGCGAGCGAGCCGTCTGGGAAGCCGCGAGCCGCCGCGGCGCTGCCGCCGTCCTACTCCGCCCGCAGGGCCTCGACCGGGTCCATCCGGGCGGCCCGCTGGGCCGGGAGGACGCCGGCTGCGAGGCCAGTGGCGGTCGACAGCACGAGGGCGGCGGTCGAGAAGGCGAGAGGGGTCTCGACCGGGAGCCCCGGGACTGCCGCCCGGAGGAGGGCGCAGAGGCCAAGGCCCACCGCCAGGCCCGCCGCCCCGCCGGCCAGGGCCAGGGCCGCCGCCTCCGCCAGGAACACGCGCCGCACCTGACCCGCCCCGGCGCCGACCGCCCGCAGCAGGCCGATCTCGCGGGTCCGCTCGCCGACCGCGATCCAGAGCGTCGTCAGGATGCCGATCATCCCGACGAGCAGCGAGATTCCGGCGATCGCGCCGACCGCCGACGTGACCGTTCGCATCACGTTGTCGAACACCTCGAGCATCGCCTCCTGGCTGGTGACGGTGAAATCCTCATTGCCCCGGTGACGCTCGGTCAGCACCGCCCTGACCCGCTCGAGCACCCGCTCGACGTCCGCGCCTGGCCGGTACTGGACGTGGACCTCGTCGAGCTCCACGCGGTTGAGCAGGCGCATCGCAGCGGCCGTCGGCACGTAGACCGCGTCGTCGATGTCGATGCCCAGCAGGCTCCCCCGCGGCTCCATGACGCCGACCACGCGGAAGCGGGCCCCGCCGATCCGCACCAGCTCCCCCAGCGCGCTGTCGCTGCCGAAGAGCTCTCGCTTGAGGGTCGGCCCGAGGACCGCCGTGGCCCGCGTCCGCCGCGGGTCCCCCTCGGGCCAGAAGGCGCCCTGGCGGATGGGCATGTTCCACACCCGGGGCACATTCGGGGTCACGCCGTAGACGTAGACGCTCCGGCCCCGGCCCCGGGCTTCCACCCGCGCCGACCCATAGGCCATCGGCAGGATCTCCTCCACCCCTTCGAGCCGGGCCAGGGCGAGGGCGTCGTCGATCGTCAGCCGGTTGGTCGTGCCGCCCAGGATGCCCGGAATCCCCAGGGTCTCGGACTTGCCGGGGTTGATCGCCAGCAAGTTGGTGCCGAACTGGCTGAACTGCTCGAAGACGTAGCGCCTCGTGCCCTCGCCGATCGAGGTCAGCAGGATCACCGAGGCGACCCCGATCGCGATCCCCAGGCCGGAGAGCGCCGAGCGGAGGCGGTGGCTGGCGAGGGCCCGAGCGGCGAAGGCGAGGACGGCGGCCTGGTTCATCCGCTCCTCCGGAGGGCCTCGACCGGGTCGAGGCTGGCCGCTCGCCGGGCCGGGAGCAAGCCGAAGGTGCCGCCGACCGCCACCGCGAGGATCCCCGCCGCCGCGACCGCCCAGAGCGGAGGCGAGGCCGGAAGGGCCGGAAACAGGCGCGTCAGAAGCTCCGCCGCGCCGTAGCCCGCCGCCAGCCCGGCGAGCCCTCCGGCCGAGGACAGGAGCACCGACTCGACGAGGAAGACGGTCAGGATCTGCCTCCGCCCGGCTCCCAGGGCCTTCAGCAGCCCCACCTCGCCGGTGCGCTCGGCGACCGACACCAGCATTACGTTGAGGATGCCGATCCCGGCCACCGCCAGCGAGATGCCGGCGATCGCGGCTACCGCGAGGTTCAGGGCGTTGAGGATCCCCGAGACCGCCCCCACGACCGAATCCTGGGTGAGGATCGTCACGTCCTCCTCGCCGTGGCGCTCGGTGAGGAGCTCGACGACCCGCTCGGCGACCGTGTCGAGATCGGCCCCCGGAGCGACCGAGATCAACACCCGGAAGAGCGAGGTCCGGTTGAGCATCCGCATGGCGGTCACGACCGGGACGAGCACCACCTCGTCGATGTCGACCCCGAGCTGGGTGCCCCGGGGCGCCAACACGCCGATCACCCGGAAGCGCCAGGAGCCGACCCGGATCACCTCGCCGACCGGGCTCCGGCCCGGGAAGAGCTCGTCGGCCACCCTCCTTCCGAGAACCGCCACCGCCCGGCCGCGGCCGATCTCCTCCTCCGGCAGGAACCGGCCCTGGGCCATACCCAGGCGGCGGAGCTCCAGGAAGCTCGCGGTGGTGCCGATGAGCGCCACCTCCCGGCTGCGTCCACCGTGCGAGACGGTCTCGGTGCCGGCGGCCATCGGGGCGACCAGCCGCGCCGACGCGATGCGGCGCCCGAGCGCCTCGGCGTCGGCCAGGGTCAGGTCGTTGGGCGCCCCGCCGATGCCGGGGATCGCACCGCTCGTCTCGACCTTCCCCGGCACCACGACCAGCAGGTTGGAGCCGATCGAGGCGAACTGGTCGACGACGTAGCGCCGGGCGCCCTCGCCGAGGGCGGTCAGGAGCACGACCGCGGCCACCCCAATGGCCACCCCCAGCAGGCTCAAGCCGCTGCGCAAGGGGTGGCGGGAGAGCGAGCGCCAGGTGAAGGAGGCGATGTCGGGGATGGAGAGCATTTAATCGCCTCGCCTCCCCTCAATCCGACCACCCGGCTCGTCCTCGGGAGCGAACAATTCGTCCAAGCTGTGAATCTCGGAGGCCGGGAGGCGCTTCGCGATCCGGCCGTCGCCCAGCACGATCAGCCGGTCGGCCCGTCGGGCGACGTTCGGGTCGTGGGTCACAACGATCAGGGTGAGACCCTCGTCGTTCATCCGGTCGAGCAGGTCGAGCACCTGCCGCCCGGAGGCGGTATCGAGGTTGCCGGTCGGCTCGTCGGCGAGCAGGATCGTCGGCGCCATCACCGTCGCCCGGGCCAGGGCGGCCCGCTGGCGCTCGCCGCCGGAAAGCTGGTCGGGCCGGTGGTCCGCGCGCTCGGCGAGCCCCACCGCGGCGAGCGCCGCCACCGCGCGCCGGCGGCGCTCCCGCCGCGGCACGCCGGCGAAGAGCATGGGGATCTCCACGTTCTCGAGTGCCGTGAGCCGCCCGACCAGGTGGAAGGACTGGAAGAGGAAGCCGATCCGGTGGCGGCGGACTTCGTCGAGCTCGCTCTCCGAGAGGCCCGCAACCTCGCGGCCGTCGAGGAAGTAGGAGCCGGCGGTCGGTCGATCGAGGCAGCCGACGACGTTGAGCAGGGTCGACTTGCCCGAGCCCGACGGCCCCATGATCGCCACGTGCTCGCCGGCGGCGACCTCCTCGGTGACGCCCACCAGCGCGTGGACCGGCCGGCCGCCGAGGTCATAGGTGCGGGAGATTTCCTCGAGGCGGATCACTCCACGACCACCCGGGCGCCCGGCTCGACGCCGGAACGGTCGAGGGAGGTGACGACCGCCTCCCCTCCCTCGAGCCCGCCCCGCACCTCGGTCCAGTCCCAGTTCGAGAGGCCGACCTCGACGGCGCGCTCGACCAGGGCGCCCTCCTCGACCACCAGCACCCGGCCGCCTTCCATCAGCGCGCCCGTTGGGATCCGCAGGACGTCCTCGCGGACCTCCAGGATCACCTCGGCGTCGGCCGAGGTGCCTGGGAGGAGCGTGGCCGCCAGATCCGGGTCGGCGAGCTCGGCCTCGATCTCGACCGTGCGGTTCTGCTCCTCGAGGTCCTGGACGTAGGGCGCGACGCGGGCGACCCAGCCGCCGAGCTCTTCGCCGGGGAGGGAGTCGACGGTGATCCGCGCCGGCAGCCCCGGGGTGAGCGAGCCGGCGTCGACCTCGTCCATCGGGGCGGATACGTAGATCGACGAGGGGTCGATCAGGTCGAGGACCGGCGGTACCGGCACTCCCGGGGGCGCCGGCGTGATCCACTCGCCGATCTCGACGAAGAGGTCCGCGACCACCCCGTCGAAGGGCGCCCGGAGCACCGTCTGCTCGACCCGGGTGCGGGCCAGGCCGATGGCGCTCCGCGCCCGGTCGACCCCGGCCCGCGCGGCGGCGCAGCCGGCGGCCGAGGTCTCGGCTGCGGTAACCGCCTGGTCGAGGAGGCTCTCGGACA
>DATKCC010000356.1:0-16889 GCA_035513375.1 Thermoanaerobaculia bacterium
GCGTGCGCCTTCTCGACCGCTACATCCTGCGCGAGATCATCGGCCCTCTGGGGTTGGGATTTCTAGTCTACACGTTCATCCTGCTGCTCGACGCCCTGTTCGACTCGGCCGAGATGATCATCCGGCGGGGTCTGCCCGTACGGACCGTCGGCGAGCTCCTGCTCCTGGCGCTGCCCAACATCGTCGTCCTCACCATCCCGATGTCGCTGCTCTTCGGAGTCCTGATCGCCATCGGCCGGCTGTCCTCCGACAGCGAGTTGGTGGCCCTGCGGGCGACCGGCGTCAGCCTTCTCAGCCTCTACCGGCCGATCCTCATCCTCTCCGGATTTCTCGCCGCGCTCAACACCGCGCTCATGGTCTTCGTCCTGCCTTGGGGCAACCACCAGCTCCAGCTCCAACGCTTGACGATCCTCACTCGGACCGTCTCGAGTCAGGTCCAGCCCAGGGTCTTCTGGGACGAATGGCAGAACCAGGTGCTCTACGTCTTCGAAACGCCGCCCGGCGAGCCCTGGCAAGGGGTGTTCCTGGCCGAGTCGGTCCCCTCGACCGAGGGCAACCGGGTGACGGTGGCCGACCGGGGCACCGTCCGGGTCGACCCGGACGGCGAGCGTGTGGTCCTCGAGCTCGAGGGTGCCTACGTCCACGAGCTCGACCTCGGGAGGCCCGAGACCTATCAGGTGAGCTACCACCGCAGACTGGAGGCCCTGCTCGAGGACCAGTTCGCGACCCAGCACCGGGCGCGGGTCACCGCCTCGAAGAGCGTGCGCGAGCTGACCCTCCAGGAGCTTGGTCGGTGGGCCGCCGACCTCGAGCGGCCGGCGGACCTCAGGCGCCTGGCCCGCGTGGAGATCCACAAGAAGTTCGCGATCCCGTTCGCGAGTGTGGTCTTCGGGATCTTCGCCCTGCCCCTCGGCTTCAACAACCGGCGTGGCAGCAAAGCCTCGGGGTTCGCGCTGTCGATCCTGGTGATCGTCGGCTACTGGGTGCTGCTCGACTACGGCGAGAAGTCGGCCGAAGCCGGCGGCTTTCCGCCTTGGCTCGCCATGTGGGGACCCAACCTCCTGTTCGCCGCCCTGGGGTTCTTCCTCCTCGCCCGCCGAAACCGGGACAAGAGCCTGCTGCTGACCAAGGTCGACCGGTGGATCCGCAGGGACGTCTGGGCCCACCTGCGGTTCCTCGCCCGCCGGCGTCAGCAACGCCTGGCGGAGCGCCGGGAGCGGCGCCGGCTGCGCCTGGCGGAGAGCGGCGGCTCCGAGCGCCCCCACCTGGTGATCCGACTCCCCCGGTTCCAGCTCCTGTTCCCGAATCTCCTCGACCGCTACGTCTTGCGGATCTTCAGCGGGATCTTCGTCCTCACGGTGGCTTCGGGGCTCGCCATCTACATCGTCGCCGACTTCACCGGCAAGGCGGACGAGATCTTTCGCAACCAGGTCGCCGGGTCGGTGGTGGTCGACTACTACAAGTTCTCGTCGTTCCAGATTTTCTATGAGATCGCGCCGGTCCTGGTGCTGGTGACGACTCTCATCACCTTCAGCTTGCTGTCGAAGACCAACGAGACGACCGCGCTCAAGGCCCTGGGGGTCAGCCTCTTCCGGATCTCTCTACCGGCCGTGGTGGCGGCGGCGGGGGTCACGCTGTTCGCGGTCTTCCTCCAGTCGAAGGTCCTGCCCGCCGCCAACCACCGGGGGGCGCAGCTCGAGGACCAGATCCGTGGCCGCGAGACGGCGCGTTCCTACCGCCGTGCGGACCGTCAGTGGCTCTTCGGTCAGGGCCGCTACATCTATAACTACATCAACTACGACGCCGATCGGCAGACTCTCCACCGCCTCCAGGTCTTCGAGCTCGACCAGGACCACCGCCTGCTACGCCGGCTGGTGGCCGACCGGGCGGTCTACGACGGCGACGGCTGGTGGCGGTTCGAGAATGGCTGGTTCCGCACTTTCGAGGGCACGCGGACGGGCTCCTACGAGCGCTTTCCCGAGGCGGTCTCGGTCCGCTTCCCCGAGGATCCGGACTACTTCGCCTCGGAGATCCGACCGCCGGAGCAGATGGGTTACTTCGAGCTCCGCCGCTATGTCGAGGAGCTCGAGGGGAGCGGTCAGGCAGTGCCGGAGCTGCGGGTCCAGCTACAGACCAAGGTCGCCTACCCTACCCTCTCCCTGGTCATGGCGCTGGTGGCCCTCCCGTTCGCCTTCCTCCTGGGGCGGCAGGGAGCGCTCTACGGAGTCGGCGTCTCGATCGTCCTGGCGATCGTCTTCCTGATCTTCTTCGCCTTCTCCACCAAGCTGGGCGAAGCAGGGGCCTTGCCTCCGATCATCGCCGTCTGGGGCCCGAATCTGATCTTCGCCCTGATCTCGGCATCGCTCTTCCTCTGGGTTCGCACCTGATGCGGCGCCTAGCCCTATTTCCAGTTTGCGATCCGCGCAAGGATTACAACTTCGAGCCAACTCTTACACGAGGCGGAGATGCGGGCAGGCGGGAAAGTCAGGCTCGGGGGGACCGGAGGTCCCCCCGAGCTTCCGGTAGTTGAGTGCCGGATGAGATCGGGAGTGGCACGCAGTGAGGGTACGACCAGCGGGGCCTTCCGGCGCGGAGTTGCGTAGTCTCCGTCCGGGGAGGGGCTACTGCATGTCGGTGGGTTGGCGTCATTGGCGGGTTAGCCTCAGCAGGGCTCCAGATCTCTCTGACCAGGGCGAACGAGCTCAGAATAGACGTCGGCGCCCGGAAGCGGCGGGAGGCTCGCCGGAGGCGAGCCCGGCCGTCCCGAGCTCTTGATCTGATTCCATCGTCGGTCACCTGAGCTGCTCCTTGTGCAAGAGGGAAGCCAGCGGTCGCCGAGGCCCGTGGCTGTCGAGCTCCGACGCGGGGCTCGGGCGCCGCGGCGGGGCCCGTAGCGGCGCCGGCCTCGAAGGTCAGCGCGAGCCCTTGCGGCTAAGGCCCGCCTTCTCGAGCTCACGGCTGAGCGAAACCAGACCTTCGCTCGTGAGCCGGCGCATGCAGTCGGACTCGTATCCCAGTTTCTCGGCGATCTCGGAGCTCCTCCAGCCCAGCCCGTAGCGCAGCCGGAGCACGTCCCGATACTGCCCGGGCAAACGCGCGAAGGCGGCGTTCAGGTCGTGGCGGAGCTCGGCCTGCTCCTGGGGCGGAGCTCCGGCGCCGGCGAGCGCTTCGAGGACCCGGCCGTCCACGGCCTCGAAGCGGCTCTCCCGCCGCTTGCGCCAGTAGTGGAGGCAGCGCTTGCGGAGCGTCGACACCAGCCAGGCCTCCGGGCTGCTCAGGCGGTTCCAGTTGAAGATCAGCGCGAACAGGGTCTCTTGGAGCAGGTCCTCGGCGTCCTCCCGCGGGATCCCGTGGCGGGTGAGGATCCGCTCCGCTTGCGGGTAGATGTGGTCGAGCAGCTCCTCGAGGGAGCGGTCGGCTTCGGGGCTGGCGGCGGTGGGCCTCATCGCTCGCCTCGGGCGGTCGATCGGGTGGGCGCCCCCGATGGGCTCAGGGCTCCTCGGAGGGGTCCTTGTAGAAGCCGGAAACCTGGAGCTGCCGGGTCAACGCGGCCAGGCAGCGGGTCGTGATCTTGCGGATGCTCGACGGCTGGTAGCCCATGCGCTCCGCGACCTCCGCCGGCTTGTAGCCTAGCCCGTAGCGCAGGCGGAGCAGCGACCGGCAGCGGTCAGGCAGCTCCGCGATGGCGGCCTCTAGGTCGGCCTGGACCTCCTGACGCTCCTGAGGAGTGTCGCTCGGCTTCGCCACCAGCTCGAGGAGGCTCACGTCGACGGCGTCGTAGAGGCGGGAGCGCTTGCTACGCCAGTACATCAGGCAGCGGTTGCGCAGAGTCGCCACGAGCCAGGCCTCGGGATCGCGGATCTTGGAGCGCTTGTAGATCAGCGTGAGGACCGCCTCCTGGAGGACATCCTCGGAATCCTCTGGCGGGATCTGATAGCGGAAGAGAATCCGCTCCAGCCTGCGCTGCAGCGATCGCAGAAGCTCCTCGAGCGACCACTCGCCTTGGCTGTCGGCGTTCTGCTGATTGGCAGTCATTGCACGCGTCGCACGAGAATAGCACTCGCCCTATCGCCTGTCTACTGGCGCTCCCGACCGCTGACCAGTCCCGGCCCGGCGAGCGGCCCGCCCACTTCGTCGAGCTCGAGCTCGCGGCCGTCGGGTAGGAAGAATCGGCCGGAGACGAAGACCGCGGGCTGCGCCACTCGGCGCCGCAGGTCCAGGACCGCGCCGCCGATCCTCTCGCCTCCCAGGACCATCGGCGTGTACAGGCGTACCTCGTCCGGCTCCCGCCAACCCGGAAGGCCGGGCCGGACCTCCCGCCCGCCTCGCCAGAGGGTGTAGCGCGAGAACTCTCCGGGGTCGACCCGCCCGAAGTGCCCGCCTTCGGCGCGGATGCGGACGAAGTTGCCGTCCGTGGCGGCGAGGTCGGTGCTCTGGCGGCTCCGGTTGGCGAGCTCGAAGCGAAGCTCGAAAGTGTCGTTGCGCACCGCCCCGACCACGAGCTTCGGGCGGAGCTCCGGAGCGGCGGGCGGGGCGCCGAGGGCGGCCGCGAGCTCCTCCGCGCCTAGAGAGAGCTTCTCGTCGTGAGCGGCGACGCGATAGAAGAGCTGTCCCAGACGGCGGGTCCCCGGGGCCCGGTCGAGCTCGCCGAGGAGCCCTTGCACCAGCGACGGCGCGGTGCGGACGACGCGGACCGTCTCCCCGGGTGCGAGCTCCCAGCCGGCGGCCCGCACCGGGCGCTGCGCCTGGAAGCTGTGGACGGCACGGCCGACGCCGCCGCTCAGCGGATCGCCGATGCTCAAGAGCAAGGCCGGCTCCACGGCGAGGTCCTTGAGCCCCGCCAGGGTGGTGCTCTCCCGGAGCTCTCCAGACGGGCTCAGCCGCTGCGCGCTGCCGAGCACCACCACCCCCACGAGATAGGGAGCACCCAGCGCCTCGAGGGCCGTGATGTCGTCGCGCGCCCGCGCCGGGTTCCAGGCTTCGGGATCGTCAGCAACGCCCGGGAGCTGTCCGTAGAGAAAGGAGACGACGAAATCGGCGGTTGCGGCGAGCTCGCGCCCGCGACCCGCCCGCAATCGCTCGCGGGCGAGACTGGCCGAGACCAGCAGCCCGTGGCCGGCCTCGACCCGGAGGCCGCGGACCAGCTCGGCCGCCGGCTCCTCGGCGAGGTCGAGGTGGTAGCCGATGGGCAGCACCCCCTCCGCCTCGGCACGGAGGCGGACCGCACGCAGGGCCCGGGCGAGCTCCCTGCCCGAGACCTCGAGCTCGGCCGAAGAGCTCACCTCGCGCCCGGGGCCGCTCCCCCGGACGACCAGGGTCACTGGAGCTCCCGGGGGGACCGCCCGAACCCACGCGGCCCCGGCCTCGGCAATTCCCGGGCGGGACCCCTCCCAGGTGAGAGTCCCGGCCTCGAGAAACAGCTCCTCCACGCCGGCCGCGGCCAGGGTGCGCCAGCCCTCGGCGTCGAGCGCAACCGCGCGGGGATCGACCCAGACTGCGGAGCCGTCACGCCTTGCGGACCTCTCCTCCCCCGACCCGCCGCAGCCCCCGGCCACGAGGGCGGGTGCGAGCAGGGCCACGGCCGCCAACCGGAGCCGGCGCCGCCCCTCCCGGTTTTCGTTCACAGGGGGATTCTAATCGTCACTTCGAGGCCGCCACCAGGAAGGTTGCGGGCGGCGATCGCGCCGCCGTGCTCCTCGGCGACGCGGCGAGCGATCGGCAGGCCGAGGCCGGTGCCGGTGTCGTGGGTCGAGAAGTAGGGGTCGAAGATCCGGCCCAGGAGCTCCGGCGGCACCCCGGGCCCCGAGTCGGCGACCGAGATCTCCGCCATGCCGTCGTCGGAGGCGATTCGCACCTCGACCCGGCCACCGCCGGCGCTCGCCCGAACGGCGTTCTCGATCAGGTTGCGCACCGCTCGCCCGAGCAGGCGTGGATCGAAGCGGGCTCGAACCTCGGCGCTCTCGGGCCGGAGCGACACCTCGACCCCGGCCCTCTCGGCGCTGCCGTAGGCTTCGACGAGGGTGCGCAGCGCGGCCACGAGGTCGCCGGGCCGCACCTCGATCCGGGGGACCGAGCTGAAGGCGGAGAACTCGGTGGCGATCTGGCGCAGCTCCTCGACCTGCCGCAGGATGTTCTCCGTGCAGCGGTCGAAGACCTCGGCAAAGCCACTGGGGAGGACGGCGCCCTTCCGGCGGTCGACCCCGCGGAAGACCTCCCGCAGGTGCTCGGCCGACAGGCGGAGCGGGGTGAGCGGGTTCTTGATCTCGTGGGCGATGATCCGGGCCATCTCGGCCCAGGCCTCGAGCCGCTGGCCGCGGAGCACCTCGGTGGCGTCCTCCACCACCAGCAGCGCAGTCGGCTCTCCCTCCCCCGGTACGGGCACCCAGACCAGGCTCCATTCTCGCTCGCCTTCACCGTTGCCCTCGCCACCCGCTTCGGCGGGCGCCGGCAGCCGCACCGTGGTCCGGATGGGCCGGCGGTCGGCGGCCGCCAGGACGGCTCGCACCGGCGCCAGGCGCTCGGAGCGGGCCAGGGCCGCGTCCAGGCCTTCGCTCACCGCTACGCCCAGGAGCTCCGCCGCCACCCGGTTGTGCATCAGCACGCGGCGCTCGCGGTCGAGGGAAACGACGCCCGAAGTGATGTTCTCGACCATGCGGTCGACTACCTCCTTCTCCCGCTCCAGCCGGGACCGGCTTTCGGCGATCCGCCCGGCCATGTCGTCGACCGCCTCGACCAGTGCCGCGATCTCGAGCTCGGAGGGGGGCGCCATCCCGAGCGACGGTGCGCCGGCGGCGATCCTCCGGGTCCCCGCCACCAGCTCTTCCAGGGGCTGGCTGAACCGCCGGGCGAGCCCGACTCCCACGGCGATCAGCAGTCCGAAGAGCCCGGCCGATACCAGGATCACTCGCCGCTTGAGCGAACCGAGCTCGCGCGCCACCTCCTGCTGCTGGGTGAGGAGCGGAAGTGACAGGAACAGCCGTTCCTGCTCGGCCGGGGCGCCCGGGATGCGGAGCGGAGCGTAGAGCTCCAGGTACTCGATGCCCCGGGCGAGGTTGGTGCGGCTCGCGAGTCCGTAGCCCCGCAGCGTGAGGCGCGAGAACACCTCGCCGGGGATGCGCTCGGGCAGCAGGCCGGCGGCGAACAGCTCGGGCTTGCTCGAGGCCCAGATCGAGCTCCCCCAGTAGAGATTCACGTCGTGCTGCGCAACCCGCGAAAGCCACATGAGGAGCTCGTCGTCGACCTCGGTGGCGAAGCCGAAGCCCGGCTCGAGCGACGCTACGAAGTCGCCGATCACCCGCTGCGCCGAAGCGAGCGCCGCCTCCCCCGCCGCCCGTTGCTCGCGGTTCAGGCGCTCCTCGGCGTCGGACAGGATCACCAGGTTGAGCAGCAGCAGGGGCACGAGGAGGAGCAGCGTGAAGACCACGATCAGCCGCTTGGAGTAGGAGCGCAGGGTCCGGCCGAGGAGGTCGCGGAACGCCGGTCGCGGCAGGGCGAGAAGGACCAGGACGCCGGCCGCCAGCGCCAGGACCGCCAGGCTTCCCAGGGCATGGCTCCCCACCCGCTCGAGGGCCGGTCCGATCCCGAGCACCGGCAGATAGAGCACCTCGATGCCGTCTCGCCCACGCAGCGCCCAGGCCCAGGCCGGTTGCGCCGGGGTCGACACCCGCCGGCGCACACCGTCCCCGGCCGCCAGCCGGCCCGGGAGCGGCGGCGCCTCGACCCAGGGCGAGAGCAGCGCCCGGCCTTGAGGGTCGTAGAGCCCGTAGAGCGCCGGCTCGGGCAGCCCCCGGACCCTGCGATCGGCGGCGGGTCGGCCGCGCAGGAGCCCCAGCTCGATCGGCTCGAGCTCCTCCGGGTCGCCGAGCCCGAATCCGGGGCGTGGCAACAGCCAGTAGCGAACCTGTGCCCACGGCTCCCCGGCGTAGTCGAGGACCGCCTCGCCGCTCGCGAGGGAATCCTCCCAGACCGGGAGCGCCCACTCCTCCCTCCGGACCACGTTCCAGTGCGGCCCCTCCTCGGAGGCGACCGGCGGTCCGAAGGCGAAGACCGACGGCGGCCCCTCCAGGGGCTCGACGACCAACGCCGAAAGGGCGTTCGGCCGGGCGAGCGGCGAGCGGCGCCAGAGGAAGAACGCCAGGTCCTCGCGGTCGAGACCCACCGGGCTCCGCGGCACCCGGGTGGCGAGGTCGAGACCCTGGAAGTGCTCCCGGAGCTCGGCCTCGACCGAACGGAGCTCCTGCTCGCTCGGCGGTGCCATGCCCGGCAAGAAGGCGCGGCCCATCTCCCGCTTGACCTCCAATCGATGGGCGGTCTCCCAGGCCGTCGCTCCGAGCAGCGCGGCGCCGAGGATCAGGATCGCGCCCTGGAGCGGATGGCGAAGCCTGCGCCCGCCGGCCCAATGGGCGCAGGCTGCCGCGCCCATCGCCAGGAGCGGCAGCGATGCGGCCACCCGGTCGTGGAGCGCGGCCGCCCCGAGGAGCGCGCCGATCCCGGCCCACGCCCAGGCCTCGGAACCCGGTGCGGCGGCGGACTTCCCGGCGCCGGTGGGGCGCCGGGCGAAGAGGAGGAGCGCGAGAGCGAGGACCCCCAGGCCCAGGCGCAGGGCGAGGGCTGCGGCACCGGGCCACAGGCGGGAGGCAAGGTCAGGCGCCGAACCGGGCCCAGGCTCGGTGCCTCCGACCCCCTCGAGCACCGCCCAGGCAGCGGCGGCGAGTGCCAGGGCTCCGAGCGCCGCCGCTCCGGCCGGGAGCCAGGATGAGGACCCGGCCGGGAGCTGCGCCCAGGGCCCGCCCGGCCTTCCCTCGGCCGAGCCGGCCCAGACGGCGAGCGCTGCCCCTGCGGCGAGGACTAGCGCCGGCAGCACACCCCCGCTTCCGGCGAGGATCGCGGCGGCCAGGCCCGAGCCGCCCACGAGGCCGAGCGACAACGCGCCGCCTGCCACCGCGGGAGCCTGCCGTTCCGTGCCCGCCGGGAGCGCCGCACGCAGCCCCTGGACCGCGGCCACCGTCAGGAGCAGCACGGCCAGCAGCCCCCAGGCGAGCCGCATCGGGAGCCGGCGCCAGGGCTGCAGCTCGGTCCCTGCCGGGAGCTCCGGACGCTGGACGACCAGGGTGGGAGCTCCCGCGACCTCGATCGCGACCGCCCCGGGCGCGACGGGGTCCTCCGGAGCCGCCAGGGACCAGCGGACGCCCTGCCGCCCGGAAGGCAGGGCCAGGGCGAGCGGCGGGTCGAAGGGCCAGCGGTCGGTCGGAAAGCTCCGGCCCGCCATCATCCTCCAGGGCCGTGCGCCCCTCCCGAGCGGCTCGACCGCCACCAGGGTCACCGAGCCGAAAGCGGCGATGAAGTCGAGGCCGGAGCGGCCGATCTCTCCCGGGGCGGGTTCGTTCAGGAGACCCTCGCCGGCCCAGGCCGCAGCTTCGCCGTCAGGGTCGACTAGGAGCAGCGTCGCCGCCCCCCCCGACCCTCCTCGCCGCTCCGCCGCGAGGCTGCTCAAGCGCCGGAAGGCTGCCCGGCGGAGCTCGGGATCGTCCCCGGGCGGCTCGAGCCCTGCCGCCGCCTCGCGCGCGGCCTCCTCGAGGTCCCGCCAGAGGGCGGCGTAGCGCTCGGCGACTTCGCCGGGGAGCTGGTCCGGCGCCGGGACGAACGGCAGCCGGGTCGCGGCCCACGGCGCGGCGACGCAAAGGAGCACGCCGAGCAGGGCCGCCACCGCGGCGAGCCCGGCCCAGCCTGGCCGGCCCAGCCGGCTCGGTTGATCCGAGCGGCGGGGCCAGGAGAGGAAGAGCCACCCGGCCGAGAGGACGGCCACTACCGGGGCCGGCCAGGCGCCCGGCGCCAGGAGCGTCCAGGGAAGGGCCGCGAGCAGCCCGGAGGCGAGGGCGAGCCGCCGCCGGCCCGCCCGCTTCGGGGTGCCCGGCTGCAAGGGGCTCATTGACCTGTCGCCGATCAGCCGGAGACCATCGGCAGGTCGATCCCGCGCTCGCGGGCGCAGCGGATCGCCAGGTCGTAGCCGGCGTCGGCATGCCGCGCGACGCCGGTCCCGGGGTCGCCGGTGAGCACGCGCTCCAGGCGCCGAGCGGCCTCCTCGGTGCCGTCGGCAACCACCACCATGCCGGCGTGGAGGGAGTAGCCGATGCCGACGCCGCCGCCATGGTGGACCGAGACCCAGGTCGCGCCGTTGACCGCGTTGAGCAGCGCGTTCAGCACCGGCCAGTCGGCGATCGCGTCCGAGCCGTCAAGCATGCCCTCGGTCTCCCGGTTGGGCGAGGCGACCGAGCCGGTGTCGAGGTGGTCGCGGCCGATCACGATCGGGGCCTTGACCCGGCCCGAGGCGACGAGCTCGTTGAACACCCGGCCGGCCTCGGCCCGCTCGCCGTAGCCCAGCCAGCAGATCCGCGCCGGCAGACCCTGCAACGCCACCCGCTCCCGGGCCATGGGAATCCAGCGCCCGAGGGTCTGGTCCTGCGGGAAGGCCTCGAGGATCGCCTCGTCGGTGGCCGCCAGATCGTCCGGGTCGCCGGAGAGGACCGCCCAGCGGAACGGGCCCTTGCCCGCGCAGAAGAGCGGCCGAATGAACAGCGGCACGAACCCCGGGAAGCCGAAGGCGTCCTCGACCCCGGCCTCCAGCGCCTGGCCGCGGAGGTTGTTGCCGTAGTCGAAGGTCACGGCGCCGCGCTCCTGCAGGGCGAGCATCAGACGGACGTGCTCAGCCATCGACGCCATCGACCGGGCGGCGTAGCCCTCCGGGTCCTCCCGGCGCAGGCTCAAGGCCTCCCGGTACGGGATGCCGTGCGGCACGTAGCCCTCGAGGGCGTCGTGGGCCGAGGTCTGGTCGGTCACCACGTCGGGCACGATCCCCGCCGCCATCAAATGGCCCAGGAGGTCGACCGCGTTCGCCTCGACCGCGATCGACATCGCCTCGCCCCGATCCCGCGCCGCGAGCGCTCGCTCGACCCCGACCGGGAGGCTGGGCGCCAGCCGGTCGAGGTAGCGCGTCTCCAGCCGGCGCTCGATCCGCGAGCGATCGACCTCGGCGATCAAGGCCACCCCCTCGTTCATGGTGACGGCGAGCGGCTGAGCCCCGCCCATGCCGCCCAGGCCAGCGGTCACCGTCAGCCGCCCCCGCAGGGTGCCGCCGAAGCGCTCCCGGGCACAGGCGGCGAGGGTCTCGTAGGTTCCCTGGAGGATGCCCTGGCTGCCGATGTAGATCCACGAGCCGGCGGTCATTTGACCGTACATGGTGAGGCCCAGCCCCTCGAGGCGCCGGAATTCGTCCGCGGTCGCCCATCGGGGAACCAGCAGCGAGTTGGCGATCAGCACCCTGGGCGCGTCACGATGGGTCCGGAAGACCGCTACCGGCTTGCCGCTCTGGACGAGCAGGGTCTCCTCGTCGCCCAGGCGCCGCAGGGTCGCGACCAGGGCTTCGAAGCACTCCCAGTTGCGCGCCGCCCTGCCCGAGCCGCCGTAGACCACCAGCTCCTCGGGCCGCTCCGCCACTTCCGGGTCGAGGTTGTTCATCAACATCCTGAGGGCGGCCTCCTGCTGCCAGCCCCGGCAGGAGATCTCGGTTCCGCGGGGGGCGCGGACGGTGCGGGCGGCGGCCGGCGTTGCGGACATCCAGGGGATTGTACCCCCCTACCCGGCGACTTCGTACTTCTCCATCTTGGCCGCCAGGGTGTTGCGGGAGATCCCCAGGAGCTTCGCCGCCTGGCTCTTGTTGCCCAGTGTGCGGCGCAGCGCCTCGCGGATCGCCGCCTCCTCGGCTCCCGCGACCAGCCGATCGAGGTCGAGGTCCGAAGTCGCCTCGACCCGGGCGGTCGCCTGGAGCGGGCTCGCCCGGACCGGATCGGGCAGGAGCGAGACGTCGACCGGCTGGCCATGGGGGCAGAGGTAGACCATCTGGCGGGCGATGTTCTCGAGCTCCTCGAGGTTGCCGGGGTAGGAATAGGCGAGGAGCGCCGTCATGGCCTTGGTGGTGATCCCGGCCACCCGCTTGCCCGTATCGTGGCAGAACCGGTTGATGAACGACTGGATCAGGAGCGGCAGGTCCTCCTTGCGCTCGCGGAGCGCCGGCACGTCGATGACGAACCGGGAGAGCCGATAGGCGAGGTCGACCCGCACCTCGTCGCGGGCGACCGCCGGCTCGAGGGGACGGAGGCTCGCCGCAACCAGCCGCACGTCGACCCGGTGCACCTCCCGGCTGCCGGCGGGCTCGACCTCGCCGGAGCGGAGGAAGCGCACGAGCCGGGCCTGGAGATCGAGCGGTAGCCGGTCGACGGAGTCGAGGTAGAGGGTGCCGCCGTCGGCCAGCCGGAGCCTGCCCTCGCGCTTGACCGGCGCGCTCCTCCCCACCACCTCGGAGCCGAACAGATCGGCCTCGAGCTGCACCGGGTTCGCGCCTGCGGTGGTGGTCACGATGAACGGACCGTTGCGGCGGGGGCTGGAGAGGTGGATCGAGCGCGCCAGGAGCTCCCGGCCCGACCCCGCCTCGCCGCGGAGCAGCACGTGGACCCCGGTGTCGACCGCCGCCCGCAGGCGGGCGAGAACCTCCTTCATCGCCCGCGACTCGCCGACCACCAACCGCGGATCGAGGGTCAGGTCCTGGACTCCGCGGTTGCCCGGGAGGATCGGCTCGTAGCGACCGACGTGGTGGACCAACCCGAGGGACAGGAGATCGCCCAGCGCGTCGAGCGCCGATTCGGGCGACCAGGGCGCCGGGTCGAAGCGCACCAGGGCGCAGATCATGAAGTAGGGCCGGGCGAGGGCGCTGAAGGTGCGGTGGAAGACCCAGGCCCCGGCGCCGCCGAGCCGACCCTCGAAGAGGTCGGTCCGCTCCCACCGCCGACCGGCGCCGGAGCGGGCCGCGCGGCGGGCCCGGACCTGCTCCAGAAGATCCTCCCCGGCCGCCAGCCAGCCGCGGTCCGTGCCGGTGACGAACTTGATCCCGGGGTCCTCGAGGTCGCCCTCGAGGTCGCCCAGGAAGAGGAAGAGCACGCCGCCGCCGAAGTCCGCCAGCAAGCGCTCGACCAGCGACTCGAGGGTCGCCCGGCTCTCGGCGTCCGACAGGACCCAGTGGCTGATCGCCGCCAGGTGCTCGACCATCAGGGCCGGGGTGATCGCCGGAGGGTCGGTGTCCGGGGCGGCGGGCGGCGCCGGGGGCGGCGCCTCGGGCTCGGGCACGACATCCTCGACCAGGAGGGTCACACCCCCCACCTTGACCTCGTCGAGCACCCGGAGCTCGGCCTGCTTGACCCGCCGGCCGTCGACCAGGAGGCCCCGGCGGCTCCCCAGGTCCTCGACCCGCAGGACTTCGCCGTCGAACAGCACCCGCGCGTGCTTTCGGGCGACACCGCTGTATGGCAGCACGATGTCGCAATCCGGGCGGCTGCCGATAACCAGCTCCGGCCGAAGGATCGGGAAGCGGCGGACGCCGTCGGGGGCGTAGGCGACCAGGCGGAGCATGGAGGCTAGCCGAGGCCTTCCAGGTGAGGGTCGAGACCGGCGTCGAGGAAGGCCTCCGCCGCTTCGAGGTCCGGCGCCATCTCCCGATCCTCCCGCAAGGGCGCGACCCGCCGCCGGAGGTCGCGGTGAAGCGCTTCGAGCGGCGGGCTCGAGGAGAGGGGCCGCAGGAGGTCGATCCCCTGGGCCGCGGCCAGGAGCTCGATCGCCAGCACGCGGCGGGCGTTGGCCACCACCTGGCCGAGCTTGATCGCCGCCCACATACCCATCGAGACGTGGTCCTCTTTGTCGGCCGAGGTCGGGATCGAGTCGACCGAGGCCGGGTGGCACAGGGTCTTGTTCTCACTCACCAGGGCGGCGGCGGTGACCTGAGCGATCATGAACCCCGAGTTGAGGCCCGCCTGCTCGACCAGGAAGGGCGGCAGGCCCGAGAACGCCGCGTTGGTGAGCTTCTCGATCCGCCGCTCCGAGATCGAGCCAAGCTCGGCGACGCCGAGCGCGAGGACGTCCGCCGCCAGGGCGACCGGCTCGCCGTGGAAGTTGCCGCCGGAGAGCACGGCCCCGTCCTCCGGGAAGACGAGCGGGTTGTCGGTGACCGCATTGAGCTCGATCGCCAGGCGCCGCTCGACGTCGGCGAGGAGGTCCCTGGCGGCGCCGTGGACCTGGGGCATGCAGCGCACGCAGTAGGGGTCCTGGACCCGGACGTCGCCTCGGCGGTGGGACTCCCGGATCTCGGAGCCCGCCATCAACCGATGGAGATTCCGGGCGCTCAGGAGCTGGCCCGGGTGGGGCCGGAGCTCGTGGAGGCGCCGGTCGAAGGCGGTGTCGGTGCCGCGCAGGGCGTCGGTCGAGAACGCCCCGGCGAGATCCGCGAGCCGGACCAGCCGGCGGGCCTCGAGGGCCGCCAGCGCGAGAAGCGCGGTGATCGCCTGGGTGCCGTTGATCAGCGCCAGGCCCTCCTTGGGCTCGAGGACCAGGGGCTCGAGGCCGGCCTCGAGGAGGGCTTCAGCGGCCGGCGCGACTTCGCCCCTCCGCTTCACCCGGCCGCGACCGATCACCGGCAGCGCGAGGTGGGCGAGCGGTGCCAGATCGCCGCTCGCCCCGACCGAGCCGCGGCTCGGAACGACCGGCAGGAGGTCGCGCGCGAGGAGCTCGAGCAGACGGTCGACGACCTCGGGCCTGACTCCGGAGTAACCGCGCGCCAGTGCGTTCGCCCGCAGCACCAACATCGCCCGGACCGCCCGGTCGGGGAGCGGCTCCCCCATCCCCGCGGCGTGGGACAGCAGGAGGCGCTCCTGGAGCAGAGCGAGCTGCGGCGGCTCGATCCGCACGGTCGCCAGGTCGCCGAAGCCGGTGTTGACCCCGTAGACCGGCTCCGGCCCCCGGGCCGCACGCTCGATCACCGCGCGCGAGGCCGCCATCCGCTGCCGCGCCTCGGGATCGATCCGGCAGGCGACCGAACCGGCCGCCACCCTGCCCACCGCCTCCAAGGTGAGGCTCTGCCCGTCGAGGACCAGGGGCTCGACGGACCGGTTCCCGGAAGCGGCCATGGTGCGGGGAGTATAGGGGACCCGGGTGCCGTAGTATCCTCCCCGCCGCCATGGGCGATCTGTTCCTTCGCGAGGCTCGGGGCGAGGCCACCGAGCGGCGCCCGGTCTGGATGATGCGCCAGGCCGGGCGGTATCTGCCCGAGTACCGGGCGGTCCGGGCCGAGGTCGACTTCCTCACCCTCTGCCGCACTCCCGACCTGGTCGCTGAGGTGACGATCCAGCCGGTTCGCCTGGTGGAGGTCGACGCCGCGATCCTGTTCGCTGACATCCTGCTGGTGCTCGACGCGATGGGTGCCGGGCTGGAGTTCGTCCAGGGCGACGGGCCGGCGCTCCGCAACCCGGTACGCGCCCGCGATGGCATCGGCCGGTTGGCGAAACCCGACGTCGGTGCGGCCCTCGGCTACGTCTTCGACGCCGTTCGCACGACCCGGCGGGCGCTCGGCGAGCTCGCCGAACCGGTGCCGCTGATCGGCTTCGCCGGCACGCCCTGGACGCTCGCGGCCTACCTCACCGAGGGGGGCGGCTCCCAGAGCTACCCGCACTTGCTCGCCTGGAGCTACCGCGACCCCGAGGGCCTAGGACGGCTCCTCGCCCTGGTGAGCGATGTCACCATCGATTACCTGCTCGGGCAGGTCGAAGCCGGCGCCCAGGCGGTCCAGCTCTTCGACACCTGGGGCGGCCTCCTCTCCGCGGAGCGGTGGCGCGGCATCGCCATGCCGCATCTGGTACGGATCCTCGAGGCGCTGGCTCCGACCGGGGTGCCGCGGATCGTCTTCGCCCGGGGTTCCTCCCACCTGGTGCCGGCCCTGGCCGAGCTTCCGGCCGAGGTCCTGTCGGTGGACTGGACCCTGCCGCTGGCGGAAGCACGCCGGATCGCCGGCTCGGGCAAGGTCCTCCAGGGCAACCTCGATCCGGCGGCCCTGATGGGCCCGATCGACGCCATCGAGCGGCTGACCGCGCGCCTCCTGGAGGACGGCGCGGGTGGCCCCCACATCGTCAACCTGGGCCACGGCATCTTTCAGCAGACCCCGCCCGAGCACGCCCGGGCGTTCGTCCAGGCGGTCAAGAATCTAGGTCGGCCCCGCAGCACTCTTCGGCCCTGAGGCCTTCCGCGCCCTCCTTGACCAGCCAGGGGACCATCAACAGTGCGGCCGCGGGGTCGGCCCACCACCAGCCGGCGGCGGCGTTGGCGACCAGGCCGAGAAGCAGGGTGAACGACAGGTAGGAGCAGGCCAGGGTTTCCTGGGCCTCAGCCCGCAGCGCGGCGCTGCCGAGCTCCCGCGCCGCCCGGAGCTTGCCCCAGGCGATCAGCGGCATGACCATCAGGGAGGCAACCGCCAGGCCGATCCCCAGCGGGCTCTCCGCCGGCGCCGCCGCGCGCCAGAGCACCCAGGCGGACTGACCGGTGACGTAGAGCGCCAGCGCCACGAAGGTACCGCCGATGAAGCGGCGGACCCGGTTCTCGGAACGCTCGACCTCCGCGCGAGCCGCCCCCCGGCCTTCGACCCGCAGCCGCCAGAACAACGCCCCGGCGGCCGCGAGCTCGATGTAGCTGTCGAGCCCGAAGCCGACCAGAGCGATGCTCCGCGCGGCGATCCCGGCAGTCACCGCGAGCACCCCCTCGGCCAGGTTGTAGGCCATCGTGCCGCCGACCAGCCAGCGGGCGATCCGTCCCCAGTCGCGACCCGCCGCCTCGCCGGAGCCGACCGAGGCGCTCATCCCCCCCGTCCGGCGGCGCCGGAGCGCTCGGGCGGCGCCAGGGCCGCCCGTAGGGCGCGGGCCTCGGCCAGGAGCTCCCGCGCGCCCTCCAGGGCGGGGACCGGCCGGCGGGACGAGGGCTCGCCGTACGCCGCCCCGACCGGCGCCAAGGCCTCCGGTGCCGTC
>DATKCC010000357.1:0-2684 GCA_035513375.1 Thermoanaerobaculia bacterium
GTGTCGGAGGCGGTCGAGAACGTCCGGGGCGAGATCGCCGCGGCGCTCCGGGGCAAGGATGCCCGGGACCAGGCCCTGGTCGACCGGCTGCTGATCGACCTCGACGGCACCGCCGCCAAGAGCCGCCTGGGGGCCAACGCCATCCTCGGCGCCTCGCTCGCGGTCGCCAAGGCGGCGGCCTGCGCCGCCGGCCTGCCGCTGTACAGCTACCTGGGGAGCCCGGTCGCGACGATCCTGCCGGTGCCGATGCTCAACGTATTGAACGGCGGCGCCCACGCCGACAACAACGTCGACATCCAGGAGTTCATGCTCGTACCGCTCGGCTTCCCGAGCTTCTCGGAGGCGCTCCGGGCCGGTGTCGAGACCTACCACACGCTGAAGAAGGTCCTCCGGAGCCGCGGGCTCTCGACCGGCGTCGGCGACGAGGGCGGGTTCGCGCCGGACCTCAGGAGCAACCGCGAGGCTCTGGATCTGCTGGTCGAAGCGATCGGCGAGGCCGGCTACGAGCCGGGGCACGGGATCGCCCTGGCGCTCGACGTGGCGGCCAACGAGCTGGTTGCCGAGCGGCCGAAGAAGGGCAAGAGCCTGAGGCGGCCGGTCTCCGCGCCGGCCGGGGCGGGCGGGCGTTCGGGAGAAGCCGTCACCTACGCGTTGGCGGGCGAGGGGAGGGAGGATCTCTCGGCGGGCGACCTGATCGAGCTCTACGGCGAGTGGCTCGAGTCCTACCCGCTGATCTCCATCGAGGACGGCCTCTCCGAGGACGACCGGGAGGGCTGGCGCGCCCTGACCGACGAGCTCGGGGAGCGCGTCCAACTCGTGGGCGACGACCTCTTCGTCACCAACCCCGAGATCCTCGCCGAGGGCATCGCCGACGGCCTCGCCAACGCCCTCCTGGTCAAGCTCAACCAGATCGGAACGCTGACCGAGACCCTGGCGGCGATGGAGCTCGCGAAGACCAACGGCTACGCCACGGTGGTGAGCCACCGCTCGGGGGAGACCAACGACACCACCATCGCCGACCTCGCCGTGGCGACCCGGGCCGGCCAAATCAAGACCGGTGCGCCGGCCCGGAGCGACCGGGTCTCGAAGTACAACCGCCTGCTCCGGATCGAGGAGGAGCTGGAGGGCGCCGCCGCCTACGCCGGGGCGCTCGCCTTCCCGCGCTGGCAGGGGTGACCACCTCCACCGCGGCTCCCCGCGAAGGGCGCCCCGTCCGCTCGGTGACGGTGGCCGCGGTGCTGTTCCTGCTGCTGCTCCTCGGGGTCGCCGGCGCCCGGAGCTGGCGCGACCTCGACGCCGCCCGCGACCGCCGAGCCGCGCTCGAGCTCGAGGTCGCGGAGGCCGAGACCCGGATCGACGCCCTCGAGCGCCGCATCCACCGCCTGCGCCGCGACCCGCTGCTGCTCGAGCGCCTGGCCCGGGAGGAGCTGGGGCTGGTCAAGGAGGGGGAGGTGGTGTTCGTGCTGCCGGCGCCCAACGTCCCGTTCGAACCGTAGGGTGCGGCTTGCCGCACCGGGCAGAGATCCGGCCGCCAGGGGACGGTGCGGCAAGCCGCACCCTACGTTCTGCTCGAGGGGAGGAGATGCGGTGGACGGCTACTCGACGGCGGGGGCGGCGGCGTGGCGGCGCTCGCCCCGGGCGATGGTCACTTTGAGGATCGGCGGCGTGATCAGGGTGGTCACGATCACCATGATCACGATCGCCGAGTAGATCTCGCTCGAGATCACCGGCTCGCCGTGGAGCACGAGGGCCGCGCCGATCGAGGCGAAGATCAGGCCGACCTCGCCCCGCGGCACCATCCCGACCGCCACCGAGATCCGGTCGAGCCCCTTCTCGAGCACTCCGAAGGCGCAGAGCATCTTGCTGACGATGGCGGTGATGGAGAGCATCGTCGCGAACCCCAGGACGCTCACCTGGCCGAAGGTCGAGAGGTCGACCCGGATGCCCATCAGGACGAAGAAGATCGGCACCAGGAGGACGTAGATCGGGTGGATCAGCTCCTCGATCGAGTGCTCGCCGGCGTCGAGGAAGTCCCGGTAGTGGACCTCGTCGAGGATCAGGCCGGCGGCGAAGGCGCCGACGATGGTCGCCAGGCCGAGGACGTTCGCCAGGTAGGCCAGCGAGAAGCAGAACAGCAGCGACACGATGAGGAGCGTCCCCTGGATGCGGAGCATGCCCGCCACCCGGAAGAGGCGCGGCGAGAGCCAGGTACCGAGCAGGATCGCTCCGCCCAGGAAGAGGATCGCCTTGGCCACGATCCACAGGATCGCGAGCGAGGAGAGTGTGCCGCCGGTCCCCGCCGCCGTGATCACGCCGGCCACGACCGCCAGGATCACCAGCCCGAGCACGTCGTCGATCACCGCCGCCCCGAGGACGATCTTCGACTCCCGCTTCTGGAGCTTGCCGAGGTCGGCCAGCACCCGCGCCGTGATCCCGACGCTGGTCGCGCACAGCGTGGCGCCGATGAAGAGGTGGACGAGCATCTCCTCGTCCGGGATCATCCATGCCGAGACCCCCCAGCCGAGGAAGAACGGCGCGACCACGCCGAGGACCGCCACCGCGAGGCTCGACGCCCCGACCGACTTCATCTCGTCGAGGTTCGACTCGAGGCCGACGTCGAAGAGCAGCAGGATCACGCCGAGCTCGGCCAGGATCTCGATTCCCTGGTTGGTGCCGAGGAACTC
>DATKCC010000358.1:0-4692 GCA_035513375.1 Thermoanaerobaculia bacterium
CCCGGACCGAGGCGCGCTGCGAGGGCCCCGTCCCGGATCACCAGGCCCGGGTTGTGGCCGGCGTTGACGTAGACGAACCGCCCGGTCGCGGCGTCGAGCTCCCCCAGCAGCAGGGTGATGAACTTGTTCGGCGCGCTCGAGGCCAGGATGTGGCCGTTCAGCCGTTCGACCAGCCGGGACTCGACGCCGATCCGGCCCATCAGTAGGCGCACCGCCGAGTGCAGCGTGGCGACCATCAGGGCCGCCGGCACGCCCTTGCCCGAGACGTCGGCCAGGGCCACCCCCAGCCGCTCCGTGGTCCGGCCGGAGTCCTCCTCGGGCGCCAGCGGGATCAGGTCGTAATAGTCGCCGCCCACCTCGCGGGCCGGCCGGTTCCAGCCGGCGAGCTCGAACCCCGGGACCTGCGGCACCCCCTTGGGCAGGATCTGGCGCTGGATCTCGGCGGCGAGCTGGAGGTCGCGCTCGTAGCGCTCCTTCTCGAGCGCTTCGCGGTGGAGACGGGCATTCTCGAGGGCGATCGCCGCCTGGTTGGCGAACAGAGCCAGGGTCCGGCGGTCCTCCGGGCTGAACGGCCCCACCCCGGTACGGCTCTCCTTGTCGGCCACCGCCAGCAGACCCCGGCGATCCTCTTCGATGGCGATGGGCGCCACCAGAAGGTGGGCGGCGCCGGGGAGCACGTCCTCCGGCGCGCCTTCGGCGGCGGCCGGGAAGCACTCTCGGGCGTCACCGCCGAAACGAGATTTCAGGCGGTACTCGTCGCCGGCGAGCAGAAAGAGGGCCCCGCGCCGGGCGTCGAGGAGCGACACCGCCCGGAGCAGGATCTCCTCGGCCACGGCGTCGAGGTCGAGGGTCGAGGCGATCGCGAGGCCGACGTCGTAGAGAGCCTCGAGCTCGACGCCCCGGTAGCTCGCTTGGAAGCTCTGGCGCTTGACCCGACGGCGGAGCCGGCAGTTGACCAGGGCGAGCACGAGGAGGGCGTCGAGCGGCCCTGCCTCGGCGCTCCCGAAGGCTTCACCGGCACCGCCCCCGGCTCGCCAGAGCAGCGCGCCGCCGGGGAGCTCCAGACGCTCCAGGCCGGCGGCCCGCTGGGCGGCCTCCCCCGGCCGGTGGGGGAAGGGCCCTTCTCCCCAGATCGCCTCGCAGGAGGGCGCGGCGTCCTCCAGGACGTAGAGGGCCGCACCCGCAGCCCCGCGGGCCTGGCACCAGAGCTCCAGAAGATCCTCCAGGAAGGCTCGCTGGCCGGCGCCGTCCGCAGCCCGGGAGAGCAGGTTCCGCCAGGCGGTCGGCTCGATCAGCGTGGTCATCCGGACCGCGGGATCCCCCCGCTCACGCGGCCCGGAGCGCCGCCACAGCCGCGTCTTCGTCCCCGTGGATGCCGGCGTACTGGGCGAGGCCCATGATGTGGAAGGTCTTCTCGATCGTGGGGGTCAGGCAGCAGAAAGCTAGGCGGCCGTCGATCTCCAGCATCCTCTCGATGATCTCGATCAGGATGGAGATGCCGATCGAGTTGACGATCTTCGTGCCCACGAGATTGAGCAGGATCCGCCGATAGCCCTCGTCGATCAGCTCGTAGGCGGCCTTGGCGATCTGCTCGCCCCCTTGGTTGTTGATGTACCCCTCGGTGTACAGGACCGCCAGGCCGTCGCGGCGGTCCATCCTCAGCTTGAGCGTCTCGGTCATGAGTGTTCCGATCCTCGGCGCCGCCTCAGCAGGCCTTTGACATGACGATGGTGGTCCCGTCGGCGCCCGACCGGACCTCGACCTCGTCCATCAAGCCGCGCATGATCTTCAGCCCCCAGCCCCGCTTGCGCTCGGACACGAGCTTCTCCTCGATCCTCGGGTCCTCGAGCTCGCCCGGGAGGAAGCCGACCCCGGTGTCGCGGACGGTGACCTCCAGTCGCTCCGGCTCCCCCTGTCCGAGGACGGCGAAGCTCAGGTAGACCGTCTGGTCGCTCGAGCTGCTGTGCTCGATGGCGTTGATGCACGCTTCGACGACGGCCATCCGGACCTCGTCGATCTTATCCGCACTCATGTGCATCGACGCGGCCACCGCCGTCGCGGCTCGGCTCGCGGCGATCTCCATCTCGGGGCCCATCTGCAGGGTCAGGGAGATCTCCCTCAGCACGGCTTCACCATCCATGATCTCATGGCGCCGGACCGCCGGCCGCGGAAGCCGGCGACGCCCGGGGGGTTCGCCACCCACTAGAAGGTCAGGTAAAGCTCCAGCAAGTAGACCACTAGCGGGTGGATCAGGTCGTGCGCGAGCAGCCACACGAAGCTGCCGAGCACGCCGGCCGACGCCGCGACGCGGAGGGGGAGTCGGGGGACCGACAGTTTCTCGAGGCGGGTTCCCAGCATGGCGCTCTTCTCCTTGGGACGCATGGCGTCCACGAAGAGAGCAAGGGAGCTGCCATGGCCGGAGCGTTCCGGTATCGGTGAGCACAACTTCTTGATATGATTGAAGTTATCTGCTCGGCTGCTGGGTGGTCGGGGCCTCCGGTCGAGATCTCGACTGCGACTAAATGTCGCGCTCAGGCTCGCCCAGAGCGGTGTCGACGAGCGAACCCGTGGCGGCGCAGCCTCCGCTGCTCCCCGTGACAGGATGTCTCAATAGGACACGATGTCGCAGTCACCGGGGCACCATCCCCTTCTCTGAGACGCGGCGCGGGCCGAGAAGGTTTCACCGGCGCTCAATACCCCTTGCGCTGCAGCGTCCGGCGGGTGACGCCGAGCACCCGTGCGGCCGCGGTCTTGTTGCCGGCCGTCATCTCCAGCACGCGCTCGATGTGGCGCCGCTCCAGGGTGTCGAGATCGAGGGGTCCGCCCGGGTCGGGTCGGGAGTCGTCTGCGGCGGCGGACCCCGGCGCATCGGCGGGCCCGACGAGCGACCGCACCAGCTCGGCGTCGATCTCGCCTTCGGCGAGCGACACCGCCCCTTCGACCAGGTTCTGGAGCTCGCGAACGTTGCCCGGGAAATCGTGGGCCATGAGCACTGCCAGAGCCTCGGCCCGGACCTGCGGCGGCTCGATCCCCTCGCGCGAGCAGAAGCTCTCGAGGAAATGGCGTACCAGGTGGGGCACGTCCTCCCGCCGCTCGCGCAGCGGCGGCAGGTCGATCTCCACGCCCTTGAGCCGGTAGTAGAGGTCCTCCCTGAAACGCCCTTCCTCGACCAGGGTTTCGAGGTCCCGGTGGGTCGCAGCCACCAACCGGACGTCGACCGGCACCGGCCGTTGGCCACCCACCCGCACGACCTCGCGCTCCTGGAGCGCCCGCAGGAGCTTGACCTGAACCGACTCCTCGAGGTCGCCGATCTCGTCCAGGAACAGGGTGCCGCCGTCGGCGAGCTCGAACTTCCCCACCCGCGCCTGGACGCCGGTCGCCACCCCGCCTTCGATGCCGAAGAGCTCGCTCTCGACCAGCGACTCGGGCAGCGCCGCGCAGGACAGGGCGATGAGCGGCCCGCTCCGGCCCGAGAGGTGGTGGAGGAGCTTCGCCACCAGCTCCTTGCCGGTGCCGCTCTCGCCGCGGACCACTACGTTGACCCCTCGCGGGGCGATCTGTTCGACTCGCTCGAGCGCCCGGCGCATGGGCGGCGCGTGGGCGACGATTCGGTGGCCCGCCACCTCATCGGTGAACCGCCCCTTGAGCGCCCGGTTCTCTTGCTCCAACCGCTCGCGCTGGGCCTCCAGGCTCTCGCGCTGGCGGGCATTGTCGAGCGAGGCTCCGGCGAGCGCCGCCACCGAGTCCAGGAACCGCCGGTCGTCCTCGGAGAACGAGAAGCTCGCCCCGCCCCGGGCCTCCTTGTCGAGGACCGCGAGGTAGCCGAGGATGATCCCGCGGCTCGCGATCGGCGCCGCGAGCAGCTCCCGATAGGGCAGGCCGACGAGCTCGCCGCCGGTGCGGGCGACGAGCCGGCCGGCCCGGAGCAGCTCCTGCCAGAGCGGGTCGGCGAGCAGCGGCTCACCGCGGGGGCCTGGGCCGCGCCAGCCGACCCTCGCAACCGCCCGGGGGCCGCCGTAGGAGTCGCGGGTGACGGCGACCGCAGCCGCCGGGTCGAGGACCGCGCACACCCGCTGGAGGAGCTCGTCGACCAGCTCCTGCTCCGGTCGCTGGGCGCCCAGGGCGAGGGCCAGATCGTAGAGCGTCTCGAGCTGGAGGAGCCGTCGCTTCTCCGCGAGGCCGGGCAGGTTGGACGCGGCCGGGGGTGCCATCAGTGGGACATTCTAACCCACAGGTGCGACATCCTGCCGCACCTGTTCTCGGGAAGAACGCGACACCAGACGAGCCCGGCAGGCGGGCGCTGCCACTGCCGCCCATCTTGGGAGGGGGAAAGCGGAAGAGGAGCCAACTCTACGCAAGGCCCCTTGCCTCGCAGGCCGCGACGAAGCCGCTTTACAGGCTGCGCTTCTTGGCGCGGAGGTTCCGCCGACTGCCCTTCGGCCTACCGCCGCCGAAGCCGCCGCGGCCGCGCTCGAAAGGCGGGCCGTCGGAAGGGACGAACGGGCCGGGGCGGCGGGGCCGGTCCTCGGCGGCATTGACCCGGAGTGCTCGACCGCTGAGCTCATGGCCGTCGAACAGCTCGATCGCGCGCGCGGCGCCCTCCTCCGTCGCGAACTCGACGAAGGCGAAGCCACGGGGCCGGCCGGTCTCTCGGTCGCTGGGGATGAAGATGTCCTGGATCTCTCCTGCCTC
>DATKCC010000359.1:0-6313 GCA_035513375.1 Thermoanaerobaculia bacterium
CCTCCTCGGTCTCGAGCACCAGGGTGCCGGCGGTCGCGGTGTAGTCGATCCGCTCGCCGCCGACGGTCGCGGTGTGCCGGGTGACGGAGAGCTTCTCCTCGACGATCGTCTTCTCGGCCGCCGGCTCAGCCTTGCCGGGCCTGGCTGGTTCAGCCGGCTGGGCGAGGACCGGCAGGGTCGTGAGGGTGACGAGCGCGAGGACGTTCGAGATCTTCTTCAGCACCTGGGGACCTCCGCGTGGGGTGGATCGGAGGAGCGATCATATCCTGTGGCCAAGCGACGGTGGCCGCTCAGTACCTGGGCACCGCGGGGTCCACCTCGAGGCTCCAGCGCTCGATCCCGCCGGCCAGGTTGACCGCCGGCAGGCCTCGGCCCCTCAGGAAGCCGACCGCCTGGGCGGAGCGGATTCCGTGGTGGCAGTAAGCGACCGTGACCTCCCGACCGTCCCCCGCTTGCCCGAGCTCCGCCACCCGCCGCGGGAGCTCCTGGAGCGGGATCAGGAGCGCGCCCTCCAGGCGGCAGATCTCGTACTCCATCGGCGTCCGGACGTCGAGGAGCCGGATCGCGCGGCCTTCGGCGAGCCAGCGGTGGAGCTCCCCCGGTCGGATCTCGAAGGGCAGCTCGGCCTCCGCCTCGACGGCCTCGCCCGGGTCTTCCTCGCCCGCTGCCACCGGCTCCCGGGTGCCACAGAGCTCCTCGTAGTCGACGAGCGCCGTCTGGGTCGGGCGCTCCGAGCAAATCGGGCACCGCGGGTCCTTTTTGAGGCGAAGCTCGCGGAACCGGAGGCGCAGGGCATCGAAGGTGACCAGGCGGCCGACCGCGGGCTCGCCCACTCCGAGAACGAGCTTGACCGCCTCGTTCGCCTGCAGCGCGCCGATCACTCCCGGGAGGATGCCCAGCACTCCCCCCTCGGCGCACGACGGCACCAGCCCGGGCGGCGGCGGCTCCGCGAACAGGCAGCGGTAGCACGGCCCGCGCGCACCCCAGAAAACCGCCACCTGCCCCTCGAAACGAAAGATCGAGCCGTAGACGTCCGGCTTGCCGAGGAGGACGCAGGCGTCGTTGACCAGGTAGCGGGTGGGGAAGTTGTCGGAGCCGTCGACCACCACGTCGTAGCCCTCGAGGATCCCGAGGGCATTGTCCGAGGTGAGGCGCACCGGGTGGAGCACCAGCTCGACGTTGGGGTTGACCTCGCGCAGGCGCTCGGCCGCCGCCTCGAGCTTCGGCCGGCCGACGTCCGCGGCGCCGAAGAGGACCTGGCGCTGGAGGTTCGACTCGTCGACCACATCGAAGTCGACGAGCCCCAGGGTGCCGACACCGGCCGCCGCCAGGTAGAGGCCGAGGGGCGAGCCGAGGCCGCCGGCCCCGACGATCACCACGCGGGAGGCCTTGAGCCGCAGCTGCCCCGCCATGCCGACCTCGGGCAGGGTGAGGTGCCGGCCGTAGCGCCGGATCTCCTCGAGGGTCAGCTCGCTCATCGCCGGCGCCTCCGGCCGCCTGGGCCGCTTGTATCGCCGAGGGCCTCGACCACCTCCTCCTCGAAGCCGCCCCCGTCCCGCAGCCGCCAGCTCCGGGGCGCCCCGGGCAGGCCCTCCGCGACCGGGACGATGAGGTAGCTCACGTTCGGCCAGGCGTCCTCCAGGTCGTGCGCGCTCGGCTCGGCCGCGTGATCAGGGTGGGAGTGGTAGTAGCCGACGACGTCGAGCCCCAGCCCTCGGGCCTCCCGGCGGGCGGCGAGCACCGTCTCGGGCGCGATCAGGAAGCGGCTCCGCGGGCTCTGCGCGTGCTCGTTGCGAGCCGGCAGTACCCGCTCGACCAGCACGCCGTCCTCGCCGGCTCCGAAGCGGCCGAGGAGGAAGCCGCAGCACTCCTCCGGGTAGGCCGCGGCCGCGTGGCGCGCCACCGCCCCCAGGTGGCGCCGGGTGATCGCGAGCCGGGGAGAGGAGGCTGTCGTCGTCGGGCTCAAGCGGGGTCTCCGGGGTAGGTCGGGCGAGCGGCCGGCGGAGGCCCGCTCATCGAGGCTATACCGGATCGGCCGGGTCGGCTATTCCGCCGGAGCTACCCGCCCTGGAGCGCCAGCTTCACCCGCCGCCGCCAGGTCTCCCAGGCGGGTTCCGGGGTGTCGAGGCTCCCGCCGTCGTCGGGGAGGTCCCGCGCCGCCTCGAGGGTGAGCGCCGCCAGCTCGGCCGCGCCCGCGCCGCAGAGCGCTCGGCAGGTCTCCTCGGTGTGGACGGCGGCGTCGCCGCCCTCCTCCCGGGCGGTGGCGGCGAAGGCCACCCCCTGGAGGAGATCGGGGCTCCAGGCCCCGGAGCGCGCCCGGAGCTCTCCGAGACGCTCCGGCGGGAGGCCCCCGGCGTAGGCGCAGGCGAGGCCCACGCCGCTCCAGAGGTCGCCCCGCCGCGCCGCAGGAAGCCTCGCGATCGCCTCGGAGATCGCCCGCGGGTCCATCGCCCGGACGAACCACAGGCTGCGGCCGAGGCCCTGGTCGAAGACCCGCCGGGCGTAGCCGGTGACCCGCCGGGGCACCCGCCGCTCCACCAGCGCCCGGCGCGGGCGGAGGAAGCCGTGGTAGAAGCCGTAGCCGTCGAAGATCAGCCAGCGGCGGAGCGGGTCGAGGCCAGCCATCACCCGCCACGGCCGCCTATGCAGGCGGGCGACGGCGAACCCGGCCCCCAGGTAGAGGAGGTAGCGGTGGACGGCGGCCGGGCCGTCGAGGAGCACCGTCAGTCGCCGGCGTCGACCCGGCCAACGCGGCTCGAGGGCGTCGAGGAGCTCGACGGCCATGCCCACCCCCTCGCAGGCGAACCCCCGCCAACCCCGTTCGATGCCGCCGATCGTCTCGAGGATCGCCTCGGGCCGGGGATCGGCGAGGGCGGCGTGGTACCCGACCCAGAAGGAGGCCACGATCCGCGCCTGGCGCTCGCTCGCACCCTGGTCGTAGCCGCGGAAGCCGCGGCGTTCGGCCCGGAGCTCGTCGAAGGGGATGCCGAGGAGCCGCAGGCGGAGCGCCGCCAGCCGGGAGCCGGGCGGCCTCGGCAGGGCGGGCCGGGACCCGGCGCCTGCGGCCGGCGGGAGCGCCGCGCTCATGGCCGGACGATGGGTAGCCCGGTGACGACCGAGACCACGATGGCGAGAGCGGAGAGGGCCAGCAGGGCCAGGGCGGCGACCAGGTGGTCGATGCGCTCCGGCTTCAGGGGGTCGAGCAACCTGGCGGTCAGCCAGCCACCGAGGAGCCCCCCCACGTGGGCCCAGTTGTCGATCCCGGGGACCACGAAGCCGAATACCAGGAAGAGCACGGCATACCCCCAGGCGAAGCGCCCGACCTCGGACGAGCCGCCGCGGCGGCCGTAGTGGATCAGGGCACCCAGGAGCCCCATCAGGGCGGCCGAGGCGCCCAGGGTGAGAGGGGCGCCGCCGGGCAGCAGCGAGCTCATCAGGAAGCCCACCACCGACGCCACGACGTAGATGATCACCATCCGCCCGGCGCCGTAGAGCCGGGCGACCCCGGGCGCCAGCAGCCGCACCCAGTACATGTTGAAGAAGATATGGAGGAGGCTGCCGTGGAGCCAGCCGGCCGAGAGCAGGGTCCACCACCGGCCGTAGCCGAGGACCGGAGCCCGGCCCGCGGCGCCGAGCAGGAACTCGCTCTCGACGCTCGGCGCGAGGAAGCTGAGGAACCCCCCCGCGCGGATGGCGCTCGGATCGAGGGCGAGCGCGGTCAGGTACAGGATCACGCAGCCGCCGACGGCGATCCAGGTGAACCCCAGGTCCTCGCCCAGCCGCCGGAAGGCCGGAGCCCAGCCCCAGAGTGAAGGGTTGCGAGCCCCGCACTCGAAGCACCGGGCGTCGCGCACCCCCACCAGCCGCCCGCACGAGCGGCACACCACCGACCCCGTCGTCTGACGCCCCAGCATGGCGGCGCTACCTTACTCGAAACACCGCCGGCGCGGAGGCGCGCGAGCCGCGGACCCGGCCGGCCCGCGGCTGCTAGAGTCCGGCCTCGATGCCACGGGATCACGGGGGACTCGAGGCGCCGGCCGCAAGGCCGCCGCTCACCCGGCGCGAGGTGGTGGGCGGGGCGCTCGCGACCGGGGCGCTCGCGGCCGTGGGGGCTCCGGGTGGGGCCGGAGCGCGGACGCGGACGGCCAGCCGGCGGGCGGGCCGGGCGGCCTCGGGGCCGCCCCATGTGGCGGTCGTCGGCGCCGGCGCCTTCGGCGGCTGGACCGCGCTCTGGCTGCGCCGGCTCGGGGCCCGGGTAACCCTGATCGACGCCTGGGGGCCCGGCAACTCCCGCGCCAGCTCCGGCGGCGAGACCCGCGTGATCCGGGGCATGTACGGCGCCGCCGAGATCTACACCCGCTGGGTGGTGCGCTCCTTCGAGCTCTGGCGCGAGGCCGCCCGGGCGACCAGGCTCGCCCTCTACCACCCGACCGGCGCCCTGTGGATGTTCCGGGGCGACGACGCCTACGCCCGGAGCTCGGGGCCGATCCTCGAAGCGGCCGGCCTGCCGCTCGAGCGCCTCGAGGCGGTCGAGGCCCGCCGCCGCTTCCCGCAGATCGACTTCCAGGGCGTCCGGAGCGTCTGGTTCGAGGCCGAGGCCGGCTACCTCACCGCGCGGCGGGCCTGCGACGCCGTCGCCCGCCTGCTCGAGGCCGAGGGCGGCGACGTCCGGCGAGCGGCGGCCGCCCCGGGTCCGATCCGCTCGGGCCGGATGACGTCGATCCAGCTCTCGGACGGCGCCGAGCTCGCCGCCGACGCCTTCGTCTTCGCCTGCGGTCCCTGGCTGGGCGGGCTCTTCCCCGAGGTCGTGGGCGAGCGCATCCGCCCGACCCGCCAGGAGGTCTTCTACTTCGGGCCGCCGCCGGGCGACGGCCCCTTCGGCGAGGGTGCGTGCCCGGTCTGGGTCGACTACGGCGAGCGCATCTTCTACGGCATTCCGGGCAACGAGAACCGGGGCTTCAAGGTCGCCGACGACACCCACGGCGAGCGGGTCGACCCCACGACCCTCGTACGCCGCCCCGACGAGGCCGCCTTCGAGCGCGCCCGGGCGCTGCTTCGGGAGCGTTTCCCGGCGCTCGCCGAGGCGCCGCTCCTCGAGTCGCGGGTCTGCCAGTACGAGAACACCCGCGACGGTCACTTCGTGATCGACCGTCACCCGGACGCCGCCAACGCTTGGCTGGTGGGCGGCGGCTCCGGGCACGGGTTCAAGCTGGGCCCGGCGGTGGGCGAACGGGTCGCGGCGCAGGTCCTGGGACGCGAGGAGCCGCTCCCCGAGCTCACCCTGAAGCGTCTGGACCGCGTGGAGGGCCCGGAACGGAGCCAGCTCGAGACCGGAGAGGGACCATGAATCAGCGACCCCGTCGCCACCCCCGCGCCGCCGGAACGGTTCTGGCCCTCCTGCTCGCGGCGGCGGCCGCCGCCGCCGGCCGCGGCGCCGTTGCCGCCCCGCCGCAGCTCGAGACCCGGACCGAGGCGCCGGCCTCGGCCGCCGCATGGCTCGACGCCCTCGCCGAGGAGTTTTGGCAGCGCCAGCTCGAAGAGGTTCCCGGCCTCCGGATCAAGGAGGGCCTGCCGGTCACCCGCCTGCCCGACCTCTCCTACGAGCACGCGGTCGAGGCCGCCGAGCTCGCCCAGGGGCTCCTCGAGCGCCTGGCGGCGATCGACCCGGAGGCCTTCGACCGGACCGGCGACCACGAGCGCTGGCTCAGCTATCGAATGCTCCAGTGGCAGGCGCACCTGGCGGTCGACTGGGTGCCTTACTTCTGGCACGGCTTCCAGGTGACGCCTTACGGCGGCGCCTTCTCCGGGCTCGCCCAGATCTTCTCCGCGGCCCCGGTCGGCACGCCCGCGGAGCGCACCGCCTACCTCGACCTCCTGGGGCAGCTACCGCGCCTGGCCGGCCAGCTCCGGGCGAACCTGCTCATCCAGAGGGAGAGAGGCATCCTGCTGCCGGCGCTCGAGATCCCGCTGGTCGAAGGGCTCTTCGCGCCGCTCGCCGCGGCCCCGGAGGGCCATCCGTTCCGGGTCGCCCCGGAGCGGCTGGCCGGAGTCGAGCCCGCCGCGGGCGAGGCGTTCGCCGCCCGGGTCGACGAGCGGCTCGCGGCCGAGGTGGCGCCGGCCTTCGCCGCTCTGCTGGCGGTCTTCGACGACCGCTACCGGGAGATCGCCCCGACCGCCGTGGGGCTCGGGCAGTACCCGGGCGGCCCCGAGGCCTACCGGTTCCTGGTCCGCGTCTACACCACCCTGGACGACCTCACGCCGGAGGAGATCCACCGCCGCGGCCTGGCCGAGGTGGCGCGGATCGAGGCGGAGA
>DATKCC010000360.1:0-2287 GCA_035513375.1 Thermoanaerobaculia bacterium
ATCTCCGGGTCGTCCCAGCGGATCGCCAGCTCGTCGCCGGCGTCGTAGAGCTCGGTGCACTTGTACTCGACCTGGGCCGCCTCGGACAGGACGCAGAAGCCGTGGGCGAAGCCGGGCGGCACCCAGAGCTGGTGGAAGCTCTCCGCCGTGAGCTCGGCGCCCACCCAGCGGGCGAAGCTCGGCGAGCCGCGGCGGATGTCGACCGCGACGTCGAAGATCGCCCCCTCGACGCAGCGCACGAGCTTGCCCTGCGGGCGCCGTCCCTGGGCGTGGAGCCCGCGGAGGATCCCCCGGGCCGAGCGCGAGTGGTTGTCCTGGACGAAGAGGGCATCGATGCCGCCGATGGCGTACTTCTCCCGGTGGTAGGTCTCGAGGAAGAAGCCGCGGTGGTCCTGGTGGACCCTGGGCTCGACCCGGAGCACGCCGGGGAGCTCCATCTCGACGAAGCGAAGCTCAGCCATGGGACGAGCCGCCGGCCAGCCCCAGGCGCTCGCGCCGGTAGGTCCCGGCCTGCACCCGCTCGCACCAGTCGGGGTGCTCGAGGTACCAGCGGACCGTCTCGCGGAGCCCCGAGGCCAGGTCGTGGCGCGGCTCCCAGCCGAGCTCCCGCCGCGCCTTCTCGTCGTCGATGGCGTAGCGGCGGTCGTGGCCGGGACGGTCGGCGACGAAGGTCTTGAGGTCCCGGTAGCTCGCCCCGGCTCCGGCCGGGCCCCGCTCGCGGAGCGCCGGGTTCTCGGCCGCCGGGCGCTCGGCCTCGAGCAGGTCGCAGATCAGGTCGACGATCTCGAGGTTGGTCCGCTCGCTCCGGCCGCCCAGGTTGTACTTCTCGCCCGGCCGCCCCGCCTCGAGCGCCCGGAGCACGCCGCGGCAGTGGTCCTCGACGAAGATCCAGTCGCGCACGTTGCCGCCGTCGCCGTAGATCGGCAGCGCCCGGCCCTCGAGGGCGTTGAGGATCATCAGCGGGATCAGCTTCTCCGGGAACTGGTAGGGGCCGTAGTTGTTCGAGCAGTTGGTGAGGAGCGCCGGCAGCCGGTAGGTCTCCCAGTAGGCGCGGACCAGGTGGTCGGCGCCGGCCTTGGTCGCGGCGTAGGGGGAGCTCGGGGCGTAGGCCGTCTCCTCGCTGAAGGCGCCGTCGGCGCCGAGCGAGCCGTAGACCTCGTCGGTCGAGACGTGGAGGTAGCGGAAGCCGCGCCGCTCGTCGACCGAGAGGCCCGCCAGGTGGCGCCGCGCCGCTTCCAGCAGCTCGAAGGCGCCGAGGACGTTCGTGGTGACAAAGTCCCGCGGGTCGTCGATCGAGCGGTCGACGTGGCTCTCGGCGGCGAAGTTCACCACCACCCGGGGCCGGTGGGAGGCGAAGGCGCTCCGCACGGTCTCCCGGTCGGCGATGTCGCCGTGGAGGAAGCTCACCCGCGGGTCGTCGATGACCCCCTCGAGGTTGTCGAGGTTGCCGGCATAGGTGAGCTTGTCGAGGACGACGATCGGCGTGTCGCCGCCGAACGGGCTCTCGGCGTGGAGCAGCCGGACGAAGTTGGCGCCGATGAATCCGGCGCCGCCGGTGACGAGGACAGAGGTCATGGAGTTTCTGCGGTTTCGATCGGGCGCGTAGGGTGGGCCTTGGCCCACCCTACCGAGCCGTAACGCCCGCGAGAGGCTAGCATAGCGCCCGATGACCTACGCCCAGGCCGTGGTGCTGGCCCTCATCCAGGGGGTGACCGAGCTCCTGCCGATCAGCTCCTCGGCCCACCTGGTGCTGGTGCCCTACCTGTTCGGCTGGCCCGACCAGGGCCTGGGCTTCGACGTCGCTACCAACACCGGGACGCTCCTGGCGGTCGTCGTCTACCTGCGCCGGGAGCTCGCGGCCGTGACACGGGCGGGCCTCCGGAGCTTGACCCCGGGGGCGCGCGGGTCGGGCTCTCCCGAGGACGCCGGCACGGGCGCGCCCGACGAGGACTCCGGCACGGGCGCGGCCGACGAGGACTCCGGCAGGGGTGCGGCGAACGAGGACTCCGGCGGCGGAGCGGCGGCCGGCCGCCCGCGGCTCCCCCCGGAAGCCCGCCTCGCCTGGGGGATCGTCCTGGCGACCCTACCGGTAGCGGTGGCCGGGCTGCTGGCCTACGACTGGGTGGCGAGCGCCGGCCGCGACCCGCTGCTCATCGCCGCCACCTCGATCGGCTTCGGCCTCCTCCTCTGGTGGGCCGACCGCGCCGGGGCCCGGCGCCGGGAGCTCGACTCGGTCAGGCTCTCCGACGCCGCCTTCGTCGGCCTCGCCCAGGCCCTCGCCCTGATC
>DATKCC010000361.1:0-2440 GCA_035513375.1 Thermoanaerobaculia bacterium
CGCACCTCGCTCCCGATGCCCTGGCCGTCGTCGACCACCGCCACGATCGCTCCGCGGTCGGTCCGGCGGGTGCGCACGGACACGGCCACCGGCTCGCCGCCGCCCGACTCGGCGGCATTGCGGATCAAGTGGATCAGCGCCTGCTCGATCTCGGCCCGGTTCAGGGTCACGTTCGGCAGGTCGTCCGAGAGGTCCGCATCCAGCTCGAAAGCGTGGTCGCCCAGAGTCTTCTGGGCCATCGCGATCGCCGCGCGGACCACCTCGTTGAGCTCTACGGGCTTGCGCTCGGGCCGGCGGTACCGGACGAACTCGAGCAGCCGGCCTACGATCTCCCCGCAGCGGTCGGCTTCCTGGATGACGACCCGCAGGTCCTCCTCGAGCCGATCGGCGGGCGGGCCATTCTCGAGCGCTATCAGGGCCGACTCGGCGGTCATCAGGATGGTGTTGACCGGGTTGTTGATCTCGTGGGCGATGCCCGCGGCCAGGGTGCCGAGCGAGGCGAGGCGCTCGGAGCGGCGCAGGCGCTCTTCGGCCACCCGCAGGGCGAGCTCGGCCTGGCTGCGGAGGAGCTGCTGCTCGACCCGCTCGCGCTCGCGCGCCGCGGTGACGACGTTGGCGATCGCCTGGAGGAAGTTGACGTCGTCGGCGGTGAAGGAGCGGGGCTCGGTGCTGTGGATCCCCAGCACACCCCAGGGCGCCTCCTTGGTGCGGATCAGAACGGTCATGCCGGAGATGACGCCGTGGTCGGCCAGGAGCTGCGGCCGGGCGATCCGGTCCTCCCGCCGGAAATCCTCGACCACGATCGGGCCCCAGGAGCGAACCGTGAACCCTCCCTGGGAGCGCCCCACCGGCACCCGCGCCGATCCGACCAGGCCCTCCTTCCAGCCGACCCCGGCCCGGAGCTGGAACGACGCGCCGTCGGGCTCGAGCTCGAGCACCTTGGCGAAGTGGACGTCCAGGGTCCCGGCCGCCGCCTTCACCGCTTCATCCAGGACCTCCTGCACGCCGTTGGCGATGATCGCCTGCAGGCCGAGCTCGACCACCACCGCCTGCTGGCGCGCGCGGAACCCCGCCTCCCGGCTCGCCGCGACGGCCTTCGCCTCCGGATCGGTCTGTGGGGCGGCAGGCTCGGCGATTTCGGGCATGAACCTCGATTCAGCGGGCGCACCAGGCTCCGGCGGATTTCATGCAAAATCCAGTCCGGCCTGCCCCTTCGCCGGGGCACGCGACGTAGCGGGAGTGCCGCGATGGACAATTCTTGCAAGCCGCTTGTAGAAAATTCCGCCGGCCCGGTTACAGCGCTTGTACCTCGAGGTGTCGCAAACAGTCCACCGTGTGGTCGTTGACCATGCCCACGGCCTGCATGAAGGCGTAGACGATCGTCGGTCCGACGAAGGAGAAGCCGCGGGCGCGGAGGTCCTTGCTGAGCCGCCGCGAGATCTCGGTCTCGCTCGGCACCTCGCCGGCGCTCCGGTGGCGGTTGACGACCGGGCGGCCGTCGACGAAGGCCCAGAGGTAGTCCGAGAAGCTGCCGAGCTCCTCCCGGAGCGCGAGGTAGGCGCTGGCGTTGCCGATCGCCGAGCGGACCTTCTGGCGGTTGCGTACGATCCCCGGGTCGGCGAGCAGGCGCGCCTCCTCGCGCTCGCCCCAGCGGGCGATCCGCTCGGGGTCGAAGCCCTCGAAGGCCCGGCGGTAGCCCTGCCGGCGCTTGAGGATGGTGAGCCAGGAGAGCCCGGCCTGGGCGCCGTCGAGGACCAGCTTCTCGTAGAGCTCCCGATCGTCGCGCACCGGCACGCCCCACTCCTCGTCATGGTAAGCGAGCAGGAGCGGGTGGCCCAGGGACCAGTCGCAGCGGCTGGGCTCAGGGGGCATGGCGGCGAGAATTGTACCTTCCCCCGAAGGCGAAGACCGGCGATCGGGATCCCTCCTCCAGGCGCCACGAGCCGGTCGCTTGACAAACAGGACCGATTTGGTCCAGGATTCGTTCAGGCGTTGTTGAGATATAGTCTCAATAGATTGACATCCAGGACCCTGACGCCGCCGCTCGGCGGCGAAGCTCGCGCCCCGTGGCGCACGACGACGACTGGAGGAGTCGGACGATGACGAGCAGAAACTGGACCGCCTTTCGTCCTGGTCGGGCTTGGTGGGCGCGTGGGATCGCCGCCGCGTGGCTGGTCGCCGCCGGTCCCGCCCTCGCGGCGGACGGGTCTGCGGCCGAGACGAAGGAGGAGAGCGTCGAGCAGGGCGCCCCGGCCGCCTCCGAAGCGGAGCCCGGCAGCGCCGGCGAGGGGACCGAGCCCGACCCGAACCGGGTGGTCTTCGACCGCCTGATGGTCGTCGGCGGCCCGGACCGGCTCCGCGACGTGCCCGGATCGGCCCATGTCATCACCGCCGCCGACCTCGCGACGCAACGGTTCTTCGACGTCCACCAGGCGCTTCG
>DATKCC010000362.1:0-5906 GCA_035513375.1 Thermoanaerobaculia bacterium
CCATCGAGGACGGCCGGATGGGCGAGATGATCGCGACGACCTTCCCGCCGCCCCGCTACGACCGCGCCGTCGACCGGGACAACGGCGTCCGCGCCGACAGCTCGCTCGAGGCGCTGGCGGCTCTCAAGCCGGTCTTCGACAGGCGCTACGGCACCTTGACCGCCGGCAACTCGAGCCCGCTGACCGACGGCGGCTCGGCGGTCCTGCTGATGAGCGAGGAGCAGGCGAAGGCGCTCGGTTACGAGCCGCTCGGCTACATCCGCTCCTTCGCCTTCGCCTCGCTCGACCCCGCGACCCAGCTCCTCCAGGGGCCGGCCTACGCCGCCCCGGTGGCGCTCGAGCGGGCGGGGATCGAGCTCTCCGACGTCGACCTCGTCGAGATGCACGAGGCCTTCGCCGCCCAGGTGCTGTCGAACATGAAGGCGCTGGCGTCGAAGAAGTTCGCCGAGGCCGAGCTCGGGCGCACCCGGCCGGTCGGCGAGATCGATCTCGACCGGGTCAACGTCACCGGCGGCTCGATCGCCATCGGCCACCCCTTCGGCGCGACCGGCGCCCGGATCGTCACCCAGCTCCTCTACGAGCTCAGGAGGCGGGGCCTCAACCTCGGCCTTCTAACCGTCTGCGCGGCGGGCGGTCTGGGCCACGCCATGGTGGTCGAGCGCGAGTAGAGAGGCTGGGTCGGCTCCGGCCTGCCATGTCGAAAGCCCCGCTCTCCGGCATCCTGGTCGTCGACCTCTCCCGCCACCTGCCGGGGCCGTTGGCGGCGCACCTGCTCGCCGACCTGGGGGCCAGGGTGGTCAAGGTGGAGGAGCCGCGCACGGGCGATCCGGTGCGGCTGGCGCCGCCGATCGTTCGGACCGGGTCGGGGGGCAGGAGCTCGCTCGCGGCGCTACTCCTCTCCGGCGTCGCGAGCGTCGCCCTGGACTTGAAGAAGCCCGCCGGGCGGGAGGCCCTGGAGCGACTGCTGGAGGGGGCCGACGTGCTGCTCGAGACCCTCCGCCCCGGGACCCTGGAGCGGCTGGGCTTGCCACCGGCGGAGCTCCGGAAGCGCTTCCCCCGGCTCGTCGTCTGCTCGCTCTCCGGCTGGGGGCAGGACGGCCCCCGCGCCCACCGGGCCGGCCACGACCTCACCTACCAGGCCGTTGCCGGCGCCCTGGCGGCGACCGCCGCCATGCCCGCCTACCCGGCGGCCGACGTGACCGGGGCCTGGTCGGCGGTCGCGGCGGTCCTGGCGGCGCTCGTCGAGCGCGGGCGGACGGGAGAAGGGGCCTGGATCGACGCCTCGCTCTACGACGCGGCGCTGCATTTGAACCTGATCGGATGGGCCGCGGAAGCTCCGATCGAATCGGCCTCGAAGGCCGCGGTCGGACCGGCCGCGAAGGCCGAAGGCCGCCGCTCCCGCCGGCTGGGGGAGCCCCACGGCCTGGCCGGCGCCCTGCCCTGCTACCGCCTCTACCGGACCGCCGACGGCGGCCTCCTCGCCGTGGCGCCCCTCGAGGAGCGCTTCTGGCGGGGGTTCTGCGAGCTCGCCGGTGCGCCCGATCTCCGGCGGCTCCAGTACCGGGAGGACGAAGCGGCGCACCGGCAGGTAGCGGAGGTCGTGGCGAGCCGGACGCTCGCCGAGTGGCGGGACCTTCTCGTCCGCGCCGACCTGCCGATCGAGCAGGTGCTGACGGCCGCCGAGGCGGCCGAGGATCCGCAGGCCCGGGCGCGTGACCTCCTGCGGCGGGGCGAGGACGGTCTGTTTCGCCTCGGCTTTCCGGCCCGCTTCGACGGCGAGCGCCCCCGCGCCGCCGAACGCTTTCCGGAGCTCGGCGAAGACACCGACCGGGTACTGGAGGCGATCGGCGGACCGGCGGCAGCGCTGTCCGCGGCAGGCCGCCGCCGTGCCGGCGTGGGGCGGAGGCCGAGCGTGAAGCGGCTGCTCTCCGGCTGGTGGCTCTCGCGGCGGTCGTAGCGACGGGCTCGCGAGGAGACCGTGCCCGCGCTCCCGGCTCGGACGCCGGCGGGCGGCGGAACCCGGGTGGTCCGACCCGGAGCCTCGGCCCTGGCCCGCCGTTTGCTCCTACCTCGGGCGATGAGCGCGCCGAGTCATCTCCGCCGGAGCCTGGAGGCAGGAGCGATCCTCGCCGCGGCGCTCTTGGTGGCCGTCTTGCTCCCGTCCCCCGGCGGGGCGACGCCGCCCGTGGCTCCGTCGGGCGACGTGCCCCAGCTGGACGCCCCGATTCCGAGCCGGTTGGAGATCCGGGTCAACATCCCCGCATACCGGCTCGAAGCCATCGTCGACGGCGAGGTCGTGGCGCGCTTTCCGGTCACGGTCGGGGCGCCGCACGAGCCGACCCCCGACGGCCGCTACGTGATCGATCGGGTCGCCTGGAACCCCTGGTGGCACCCGCCGTCCCACCGGCGGCCGAAGGACCGTGTGACACCGCCCGGGCCGCGCAACCCGATGGGCCGGGTCAAGCTCCATTTCGCCGCCGACTTGTACTTCGTACACGGCACGGCGCTGACCGGCGAGCTCGGGCGGCCGGTCTCGCGGGGGTGCATCCGGCTCCGGAACGAGGACGCGATCGCCCTCGCCGCGCTGGTCCACGAGCACGCGGGCCCGGCGCTCCCGGATCGCGAGCTCCAGCGGCTGGTCGGTAACGCCAAGGCGACCCGTCACCTGGTCCTGGACCGGCCGGTGTCCTTACGGATCGTCTACGAGCTGCTGGAGATCGGGCAGGGCGAGCTGGAGCTCCACGAGGACATCTACCGCCGCTTGCCGTCGTAGCGCCTGAAACGGGTGCCGTCCCCGGAGACCCCGGGGTGTATCCTCGTCTGGGACCGCGAATCGTCCAAGGAGACCGTCCATGCCGAAGAGAGCCGCCACCGCCTTGCGCGCCGCCGTCGCGTTCGTCACGCTGATCCCGCTGAGCCTGACCGCTCCCCTTCCCGCCCCTCTGGAGGCCCAGATGCCCGAGCCGCCCCCCTTCTCGCCCTACGAGCCGATCCCCTCGATCACCGTCAACGGCGAGGGCGAGGTCCGCACCGCGCCCGACGAAGCGATGGTGAGACTCGGCGTCGTCGCCCAGCGCGAGCAGGCGCGGGAGGCCCAGGGGGAAGCGAGCCGGATCGGGCGGGCGATCCTCGATGCCATCGCCGCCCTCGGGGTGCCCGAGGAGGCGGTCCAGACCTCGCAGCTCGTGCTGACTCCGGTCTACGAGCAACCCCGCTACGACCAGCGCCCGCAGGTGCCTACCGAGCCGCGGATCATCGCCTACCGGGCCGCGAACGCAGTGACCGTCCGGCTTGCGGACCTGGCCAAGATCGGCCCGGTGATCGACGCCGGCATCGCGGCCGGGGCGAACCAGCTCGAGGGAGTGAGCTTCCAGCTCAACGACGACCGGCCGGCCCGCGAGGAGGCCCTGCGCCGGGCGGTGGCCGCGGCCCAGGGAAAGGCGGCGGCGATCGCTGCCGCCCTCGGGGTCGAGCTCGGTCCGGTCCTCGAGGCCCGGGAGGGTGGCATCAGCATCCAGCGGCCCCAGCTCGCCGCCCGCGCCATGGTGATGGAGATGTCCGCGGACGCCGGCACCCCGGTCGCCCCGGGCGAGGTGACGGTCACCGGCCACCTGACCATCCGCTACCGGATCGGCGGCTAGCCCGCCCGTCTCGCCAGCCTTCGCGCGTTCAGGCCCTCGCCAGCCGGTACGCCTGGGCGAAGGCGTGGGCCGAGGCCGCCATCGCCCAGAAGCCGGTGACGAAGAGGCCGACGACGCAGAGCAGGATCCCGAACTGGCCGACCAGGCCGGCCAGCAGGTGGACCAAGATGGCGAGCAGGTAGTTGACGCCGCTGCGCCGGATCAGGCCGAAGACCTCGCCGAGCTCGAAGGCCGCCGAGAAGCGCTCGTGGACCACCACCCGCAGCAGGACCGCCGGCAGGACGAGGGCCGTCGCGAGGGCGAGCGGTATGACGACCAGCGGGAAGAGACACCCGGCCGCGGCGCCCAGCCCGTCGCTGCCGAGCTCTTCCAGGACCGCGATCGGGATCACCAGCAGCAGGGTCAGACCGAAGATCGGGACCATGAACAGGAGAGCCACCGCGAAGAGCTTCAGTCCCTCGACGAAGTACTCGCCGAGGTCGTCCCAGCCGGGCAGGGGGCGCTCGGCCCCGCCGATCACGTTGCGCACCAGCCGCGCGTAGTAGCCGAAGAGGAAGAACGAGCCGATGATGACCGTGCCGAGGAGCTGGAAGAGCCCGCCGATCAGCACCTTGGGCACCCAGTCGGGGTCCTCGAAGACGAAAGTGAACGGCTTGGCGAAGTCGAATCGCCCCGCCGCCGGCGGCGCCGGCGAGCCGGGGACCTCGTTCGGTTGGGCCATCGCGGGCTCCTCTCCTGGCGTCGTTGCCACGGCGTTGCCTCGGGGATTGGGGCGACAGGATAGCAGGTCGGTGGCGGGCGCGGGTGCTATGCTTTCGCCTTCCGGCGCCGCCTCGCCCAACGCAGCGGCGCGCGCGAGTACTCCGGCACCGCCAGGGCCGGTCCACAGGGAATCCGTTCGGGACAGGGAGAGCGTCCGATGGCAACCGAAGTCGTCATGCCCCAGATGGGCGAATCGATCGCCGAGGGCACCATCACCAAGTGGCTGGTCAAGGTCGGCGACCGGGTGGAGCGCGACCAGCCGCTGTTCGAGATCTCGACCGACAAGGTGGACGCCGAGATTCCGAGCCCGGCGGCGGGGCAGCTCCTGGAGATCAAGCACGGCGAGGGCGAGACCGTGGCCGTCGACGCGCTGGTGGCTCTGATCGGGGATCCCGGGGAAGCGGGCGGGGAGGCGGCCGAGGCGAAGGCTGCCCCCGAGGAGGACCGGGCGGCCCCCGAGAAGGACCGGGCGGCCCCCGAGGAGGACCGGGCGGCCTCCCAGCCGGAGCCGGAGGCTGGGGGGGAGAATGAGCCGGAGGCGGCCGCCGCGGAGGGCGAGGCTCCGGACGCCCCGCGGGGCGAGGAAGCCGCCGCCCCGGAGGAGCCCGAGGCGGAGGTGGAAGCTCCCCCGTCCGAGGAGGAGCGGGTCCGCCTGTTCTCGAGCCCCGTCGTCCGCAAGATCGCCGCGAAGGAGGGGGTGGAGCTCTCCCAGGTCGAGGGCACCGGCGCCCAGGGCCGGGTGACCAAGAAGGACATCCTGGCCTACATCGAGCAGCGGGAGAAGCGTCCGGCGGCCAAGGAGCCCGCGGCCGCGGTCAAGGCTCCCGCTCCCCGGCCGCCGTCCGGCGCCGGCGGGCTCCCCCCCGGGGCGTCGCCGATCCCGGACTTCACCGTCGCGGCGTATGCGGAGGGCGAGGCGGTCGAGATCGAGCCGATGAGCCAGATCCGCAAGATCACGGCCGCCCACATGATCTATTCGAAGCACGTGTCGGCCCACGTGACGACGGCCTTCGAGATGGACCTGTCGAACGCCGTCCGGATCCGCGAGCGGGCGAAGCGGAAGTTCGCCGAGGCCAACGGCACCAAGCTCACCTACATGCCGTTCATCTTCAAGGCCACGGTCGACGCCCTCAAGTCCCACCGCAAGCTCAACGCCGCAATCGACGGCGCCAACGTCGTCTACAAGAAAGCCGTCAACCTGGGGATGGCGGTCGCTCTCGAGCGCGGCCTGATCGTGCCGGTGATCCGCAACGCCGACCGCCTGAGCCTGGTCGGCCTCGCCCAGGCCGCGAACGATCTGGCCGACCGGGCGCGCTCGAAGAAGCTCGGGCCGGACGAGCTCCAGGGCGGCACCTTCACGATCACCAACCCGGGCGGCTTCGGCACCCTCTTCGGCACGCCGGTGATCAACCAGCCGCAGGTCGCGATCCTCGGGATCGGCGCCTTCGTCAAGCGCCCTGTGGTGGTGACCGACACGGCCGGCAACGACTCGATCGCCATCCG
>DATKCC010000363.1:0-8700 GCA_035513375.1 Thermoanaerobaculia bacterium
GGACTTGCCTCAACGAAGGTGGCTGTCGAAGCCTGGGTCGGTGGCTTCGAGAACGATCCCCTCCCTTGGCCTGTCATCCTGAGGCTTGCGAAGGATCTGGGCGGGGGTTCGGACTAGCGCCTCGCGGGACTCTGCTGGGCCAGAGGTGAGTGAGTGGCTGGGATCAAGAGGCACTGAAACATTCTCCCGGCCCCCGGCGTCTTGTCGGGTGAACGGAGACGGAACCGCCGATTCACCCTCAAGGAGATCCCGGAGATGAACCCCCGACGCTTCCTGGCCCTCGCGGCCATCGCCCTCTTCGCCGCCATTCCCGCCGCCGCCCAGGACCTCTGGCTGCACGTCAAGGTCCACGACCAGGGCGGCGACAACGCCCGGGTGACGGTCAACCTGCCGATCAGCCTGATCGAGAGCGCCCTGCCGCTGATCGAGCGCGCCGACGAGATCGAGGACGGTCGGATCGTGATCGATGACGCGGATATCGAGATCGAGGACCTGCGCCGCGTGCTCGACTCGCTGACCGGCGCTCCCGACGCCACCTTCGCCGAGGTCGAGACCGACACCGAGCGCATCGTCTTCTTCAAGGACGGCGCCTACCTCAGGGTCGAGACCGACGCCACCGACGAAGGCACCGAGATCCGGGCCCGCTTCCCGATCGCGGTGCTCGAGGCCCTGCTCTCCGGGCCGGCGAACCAGCTCGACATCGCCGCCGCCCTGCGCGCCCTCGCGACCCACGGACCGGGCGATCTGGTGACGGTGCGCGACCGCGACGCCACGGTGCGGGTCTGGATCGACGACCGTCCCGAGGCGGGGGAGTGACGCCATGAGCAGCCGCACGGCGAGAGTCCTGACCGCCCTCGGCCTGGCCGTGGTGATGACCTTCCTGGGCGCCGGCGTGACCCTGGCCGCGACGGTCGCGGCCGGGGGTCTGGTGACGGTCCAGGTCGAAGAGGCCGGCCCCGGCGGTGGGTGGCTCCTGGTCCCGGTGCCGGCCGCCCTCCTCGACCTCGGGCTGGGCGTCGCCGCCCTCGCCATCCCGGCGGGCGAGCTCCGGCAGCTCCGCGCCGAGGCCGCCCCCTTTCAGCCGGCGCTGGCGGCGATCGCCCGCGGGATCGAGGAGTGCCCCGACGCCGTCCTGGTCGAGGTCGTGACCGACCGCGAGTCGGTACGGGTGACGAAGCGCGGCGCCACCCTGGTGATCGACGTCGACGCCGAGGACGGAGAGGTCCGGGTCGCTCTGCCGGTCCGCACTCTGACCCGGGTCGCCCGCTTCTTCGCGGCCTGATCCCGCTTCTTCTCCGCAGTCGTTCCGCGGGCGGCGCGCTCCGGCGCGCCGCCTTTTTCGTCGCCTTGACTTACGCCTTTCTACCGCCTACGATCCGGGCTCGGGGCGCCGGTAACCCAGCGGAACACATCCAAGGTCCATGGCCACCCACCTCCAGATCGCGGAATGGCTCGAGGGGGAACCAGGCCCAGGGGTCATCACCGCCCGGGAGCTCGCGCGGCGGCGCTGCGAGGAGGACCGGCCGCCGCCGCTGCCGACCGCCGTGCCGGAGCTCGACCGCCTGCTCGAGGGCGGCCTCACCCGGGGGCGTCTGGTGGAGCTGGTCGGCGAGCGCTCGAGCGGCCGGTTCTCCCTGGCGCTCGCCCTGCTCGCCGCCGCTACCCAGGCCGGAGAGGCCGCCGCCCTGGTCGATCTGGGCGATGGCCTCGACCCGGCGAGCGCCGCCGCCGCGGGCGTCGAGCTCCCCCGGCTCCTCTGGCTGCGCCCTCGAGGGCTCCGGGAGGCCCTGGCCGGAGCGGAGATGCTGGTGACCACCGGCTTTCCGTTGGTGGTGATCGAGCTCGGGGTGCCGCCGCTCCCGGGAGCGGGGTCGCTGCGCGGGGGAAGCCAGCCGGCCTGGCTGCGCCTCGCCCGGGCGGCCCGCACCCACGACACGGCGCTCGTCGTCTGCTCCCCGTACCGCACGAGTGGCGCGGCGGCGGCCGAGGTGCTCGCGGCCCGGGCCGAGCCCCGCTACCTCGGGAGCGGCGCCTCGCCGCTCCTGCTGCTCGGTCTCGACACCCGGGTCTGCCTGGAGAAAGCCCGCGGCCGGTCCGCGGGAGCGACGGAGACGGTTTGTCAGCATCTGGCGGCATGATGATTGGTGAAGTGTCGCCTGGTGCAAGGTGGGAGAGGGACGCCCCCACCCAGAACAGGGCTCCGCCGCAGAGCTCCTCACAAGTGGGAGCTAGCCCATGAGCTCGGCCCGCGTCGCCTGCCTCACGGTCCCGCTCTTCCCCCTTGCCGCCCGTCTGAGGAGCGAGCCCGAGCTCCGGGGCGAGGCGCTGGCGGTGCTCGAAGGGCAGGGCGATCGGGCGCGGGTGGTGGCCGCCACCCGCACCGTCCGCCGGAGCGGGGTCCGGCCAGGAATGACCCTGCCCCAGGCCCGGGCGCTCTTGCCCGATCTCGTCGCCCGCGGGCGCGACCCCGAGTGCGAGCGGGCCGCCCAGGAGGCCCTGCTCGAGGTGGCCGAGGGCTTCTCCCCCCGAGTGGAGGACGCCGCCGAGGGGCGGGTCTACCTCGACCTGACCGGCATCGAGCGCCACTTCCCCGCCGGGTCTCTCCAGGAGTCGGAGGCGGCTGCCGGCCGGGCGCTGGTCGCCGCCGCCGAGGCCGCCGGGATGCCGGCGTGGATCGGGATCGCCGGCAGCAAGCTCGCGGCCCGGGTGGCCGCCGAAGAAGGCGGCTCCCCCACGGTGGTGCCGGCGGGGGAGGAGGCCCTGTTCCTCGCTCCCCTGCCCCTCGAGCGCCTCGCGCCGGAGGTCCGAGTCGCCGTCACCCTGGAACGCTGGGGCGTGCTCTCGATCGGCGATCTCGCCCGCCTGCCCGAGGCCGAGGTGGCGAGCCGGTTGGGGCCCGCCGGGCGCGAGCTCCACGCCACCGCCCGGGGGCTCGACCTGCGGCCGCTCACCCCGCGGCGGCCGCCGCCGGTCTTCCGCGAAGGCATGGAGCTCGAGTGGCCGCTGGTCGCCCTGGAGCCCTTCCTGTTCGTGTCCCGCGCCGCCCTCGAGCGGCTGTGCCGCCGCATGGAGGCGCGGGGGCTCGCCTGCTCGCGCCTCGAGCTCGGCCTCTCCCTCGAGCCCAACGGCCACGACCAGCGGAGCGTCCGGCTCCCCGCCCCCACCCTCGACGCCAAGGTCCTCCTCACCCTGGTCCGCCTGGACCTCGAGGCGCGCCCGCCGGGGGCGGCGGTGGCCGGCTTCGCCTTCAGCGCCCACCCGAACGAGCCCCGCGTCGCCCAGCTCTCGCTCCTCGGGCCGGCCGCCCTCGCTCCGGACCGCCTCGCCACCACGGTGGCGCGGCTCTTCGCCCTGCTCGGCCCGGACCGGGTCGGCTCGCCTCGCGCCCCCGACGGCCACCGGCCGGAGCGCTTCGAGCTGGTTCCCTACGAGCCGCCCCCGCCACCGCCGGTGCACCGGGAGCCGCGGCGCGGCCTGGGGCTGCTCACGGTGCGGGTGCTCCGGCCGCCGGTCGCCCTGGAGGTGCTCGCCGCCGGCGAGGACGACGGCGACGAGGTGGCCGAGGGATCCCCGGCGTGCGGCGGCGATGGCGGCGAGCCGCTCCCCCGCCGGCTGCTCCAGGTTCGCTCGACCGCGGCGGACGCCCGAGCGCGGATCGACGGCCGGGTGCGGGTGGCCGCCGGCCCGTGGCGGATGGAGGAGGGCTGGTGGTCGGACGAGCCGGTCGCGCGGGACTACTGGGACGTGGAGCTCGTGGGCGGCGGGCTCTACCGGATCTACCGGGAGCGGGAGAGCGGGGAGTGGTGGGCGGACGGGATGTACGATTGAGGGAGGTAAACGAAGGGAAGGGAGCTTCCCTTGCGGGCGCCTGAACCGAGCCTACCGCGAGCCGGGCGCCGCCGGCAGATTCGCCACCACGCCGAGGTCCGGGCGCCGGAAGCCCTTGTCGAGCAGGTAGAGATACATCACCGCCATCGAGTCCTGGGGCTCGCCCGAGGTGTTGTCGTAGACGCTGACCAGCTCGTACTGGTGATCCTTGTAGAACGCGATCCCCTCGGCGCTCTCCAGGTAGTCCACGCGGTCGATGCCGATCCGGCCGTCGGCCGCGTCGACCTCGGCCCGGAAGACGGTCTCGCCGGTGGTCCGGTCGATGAGCTCGAGCGACTCGGCGAACGGGTGCAGGTGGACCGCGATGTAGTGCGCGGTCGTGTCGAACGGCAGGTTCAGGAACTCGGTTACCAGGCTGTGGTTGACCTCCCGCCCCGGCTCCACCACCCAGTGGGAGGTGAATTTGCGGCCCAGGGGATCGAGCGCCTCCGCCTCCGGCACGGCGGTCATGCCCACGCCGCAGCTCGAGCCGTGGACCGCGGCGTCCACCTGCTCGAGATCCACGCCGTAGTGGATGCCGTGGTCCTCGAGCGATTTCAGCCCCTGGACCGCCGCCTGGTAGAGGGGCTTCATCGGCCGCTCCGGCGACACTTCCCGGTCGCGGACGAAGTCGATCGACACCCGGTGGCGAACCCGGAGGTCCGGGTCCTCGAGGTTCAGATTGAGGACCTGCGTGGTGAGCTGGAAGGGCTGCGCCGAGACGATCGGGATGCCGTAGCCGTCGGGAAAGACGATCCGCTGCTGGCCCTGGGAGAGGGTGAACACCCGCCCCGAAACCCCGTGCTCCATGCCGAAGGTCTGCATGTAGGAGTGGGGCTCGAAGTCGAGGTTCGCGTGACACATGAACTCCTGCGAGATCTCCGAGCCGTCCTGGGCGTTCACGACCTCCGTCTCGTAACCGGTGACCCACAGGAGCTCCGGCTCGGGGGACTCGACCAGGTAGACGTCCTGCTGGGCGTAGGGCCCGAGCATCGAGCGGTACTTCTCCTCGATCCGGTAGACCGGCGAGAGGATCGTCCGCTGGTGGACCGGCGGCGAGACGGCGGGCGCGGCGGCGGCGGAGCCCCCCGAAGCCGTGCCCGGGGGGGGACCGATGAAGAGCCCGGCGAGCAGGGCGGCGGTGAGGAGGCGAGGGGACGGACGGCGGGAGGAGTGGCTCATGGTAAGACCCCATGTTAGCGCGAAAGGCGTGAGCGGCCCAAGCCTCGGCCTTGATTACGCTTTTTTTACGCTATAAACTCGGGGCGATGAACGGCAGACCCCCCCGCTATGCCGAGCTTCGGGCGGCCTCCGCCTTCTCCTTCCTGCGCGGGGCCTCCCTGCCCGAGGACCTGATCGACCGGGCAGCCGAGCTCGGCCTGCCGGCGGTGGCCCTGACGGACCGCAACGGCGTCTACGGCGTCCCCCGGGCGACCGCCGCCGGCAAGGAGCTCGGGGTTCGGGCGCTGGTCGGGGCGGAGGTAGTCGTTGAAGAGCCGATTCTCCCCCCTCACCGATCCAGTGGGCGGCTCACCCTGCTGGCGGAGACCCGCGAGGGCTACCGCAACCTCTGCCGGCTGCTGACCCGGGCGGCCTTCGGCAAGCCCAAAGGCGAGGCCCGGGCGAGCTGGGACGAGGTCGCCGAGCACGCCGCAGGGCTCCACTGCCTGACCGGCGGCGAGGAGGGGCCGGTGGCGCGGGCGCTCCGCGCCGGCGCGGAGGATCGTCCGGCCCGCCACGCCCTCGAACGCCTGACCGCCCTCTTCCCCGGCCGCCTCCACGTCGAGCTCCAGCGCCACCGGCTGCGCGACGAGGAGCACCGGAACGCCGCCCTCACCGAGCTCGCCCGGAGCCTCCGGCTGCCGCTGGTGGCGACCAACGGCGTGCGCTACGCCCGCGCCCCCGACAAGGCGCTCCTCGACGTGATGAGCGCCATCCGCCACCACACCACCCTCGACGCCGCCGGCACCCTGCTCGCCGCCAATCGCGAGCGGCACTTGAAGTCCCCGGCGGAGATGGCCGCCCTGTTCCCCGACCTGCCGGGAGCCCTGGAGGGAGCCGCCGAGCTCGCCGGGCGGCTGGAGTTCACACTCGAGGACCTGGGCTACCGCTTCCCCGCCTACCCGCTCCCGCCGGGGGAGACCCCGGACTCCTACCTGCGCCACCTCACCTGGAACGGCGCCCGCGCCCGCTTCCGGCCGCTCACCGCCCGCGCCCAGGCCCAGATCGCGAAGGAGCTGGCGCTCGTCGAGAAGCTCGGCCTCGCGGGCTACTTCCTGATCGTCTGGGACATCGTCCGCTTCTGCAAGCAGGAGGGGATCATGGTCCAGGGCCGGGGCTCGGCGGCCAACAGCGCGATCTGCTACGCGCTCGCGATCACCGCCGTCGACCCGGTCAAGATGGACCTGCTGTTCGAGCGCTTCCTCTCCGAACAGCGCGGCGAGTGGCCGGACATCGACCTCGACCTGCCCTCGGGCGACCAACGGGAGAAGGCGATCCAGTACGTCTACCGCCGCTACGGCCAGCTCGGAGCGGCGATGACCGCCAACGTCGTCACCTACCGTGACCGCTCCGCCGCCCGCGAGGTGGCCAAGGCGCTCGGCTACGCGCCCGACCAGGTCGACCGCCTGGCCAAGCAGCTCGGCACCTGGAGCTGGGACCGCGCCAACGGCGACGAGAAGAGCTTCGCCACCGAGCTCGCCGCCGCCGGCTTCGACCCCGACGAGCGGCGGATGCGCCACTTCCGCGAGCTGTGGGTCGAGCTCCACCACCTGCCGCGCCACCTCGGCCAGCACTCGGGCGGCATGGTGATCGCCGCCGGCCGCCTCGACGAGGTGGTGCCGCTCGAGCCGGCCTCGATGCCCGGCCGGGTGGTGGTGCAGTGGGACAAGGACGACTGCGCCGACCTCGGCATCATCAAGGTCGACCTCCTCGGGCTCGGCATGCTCAACGTGCTCGAGGAGGCGGTGCCGCTGATCCGCGCCAAGGAGGGCGTGCGGGTCGACCTCGCCCACCTGCCGCCGGACGACGCCAAGACCTACGCGATGATCCGCGCCGCCGACACCGTCGGCGTCTTCCAGATCGAGAGCCGGGCGCAGATGTCGTCGCTGCCGCGCAACGCGCCGCGCCGCTTCTACGACCTGGTGGTGCAGGTGGCGATCATCCGCCCGGGGCCGATCGCCGGCGGCATGGCGAGCCCCTACTTCGAGCGCCGCATGGGCCGCCAGGCGGTGACCTACCCGCACCCCTGCCTGGAGCCGATCCTCGAGCGCACGCTCGGCGTCGTCCTCTTCCAGGAGCAGATCCTCAAGATCGCGATCGTCGCCGCCGGCTTCTCCCCCGGCGAGGCCGAGGCACTCAGGCGCGCTATGGGCTCGAAGCGCTCGCTCGAGCAGATGCAGGCGATGGAGGGGAAGATGCGCGCCGGCATGGCGGCCAAGGGGCTGCCTGAGGCGGCGCGCGAGGAGATCGTCCACGCCGTGCGCTCGTTCGCCCTCTACGGCTTCCCGGAGTCCCACGCCGCCAGCTTCGCGCTGATCGCCTACGCCTCGGCCTACCTGCGGGCCCACCACCCGACGGCCTTCCTGATCTCGCTGTTGAACGCCTGGCCGATGGGCTTCTACCACCCGGCGACGCTGATCCAGGACGCGCGGCGGCACGGCGTCGAGGTGCGGCCGATCGACGTGACGCGGTCGGGGGTCAAGTGCCGGTGGGAGGAGCGGGAGTCGCGGCCGGTGGCGGCGGGAACCGTAGCGGCCGACCTCCGTGCCGGCCGATCGTCTCCGCCGCCACCGGTCGGCGCCGTGCGCCTCGGCCTGAAGTTCGTGCGCGGGTTGCGGCGGGAGGCGGCGGCGGGGATCGAGCGGGAGCGGGGGGTGCGGGCGTTCGCCGACGTCGACGACCTGGCGCGGCGGGCAGGGCTGCGCGACGGCGAGCTGGCGGCGCTCGCCGCCGCCGGGGCGCTGGCCGGATTCGGGCTCACCCGCCGCGGCGCGCTGTGGCAGGTCGCCCGCGCCGGCCGCCCCGCCGGACCGCTGCTCGCCGGCCTGCCGGACGAGACGCCCTCGCCGCTCGTCGAGATGGCCGACGTCGAGGAGACGCTCGCCGACTACGCCCACACCGGCCTGACCGCCGGCCCGCACCCGCTGCGCTACCTGCGCCAGCGCCTCGCCCGCCGCGGCGTGGTGCCGGCGGCCGAGCTGGCGCGGCTCGCCGACGGCCAGCGGGTGCGGATGGCCGGCTCGGTGATCGTCCGCCAGCGCCCCGGAACCGCCGCCGGGCTGCTGTTCATGACGCTGGAGGACGAGACCGGCATGGCGCAGGCGATCGTCACCCCCGACCTCCTCCAAGAGTACCGCCCCCTGGTCGTCTCACGCCCCGGCCTGATCGTCGAGGGCATCCTCCAGAAGCGCGACGGCACGCTGTCGGTCAAGGCCGAGCGCTTCTGGCCGCTGGCGGGGATCGAGGCGCTCGACGAGATCCGCAGCTACGACTTCCGGTGACGACCGCGCGAGGTCAGGCCCCCGGCGGTACGCCCGCGGGCGGCGGCGGCGACGTGCCCTCGAGCGGCATCAGGAACCACAGCACCACGTAGACGATGATGCCGGGGAAGGCGGCGGAAAAGATCGACACCAGCACGTAGACGATGCGCACCAGCATCGGGTCCCAGCCGTAGCGCCGGGCGATGCCGCCGCAGACGCCGGCGATGATCTTGTCGCTCCGTGAACGTTCGAGTGTCATGGCTTGGCTCCTGGGATGTCAGGGAGAGCGGAAACGGCGGATCCTCGTCGAGCCGCTGTATGCAGCCTACGAGCCCGTCGCCGGAGAGGTTCC
>DATKCC010000364.1:0-7649 GCA_035513375.1 Thermoanaerobaculia bacterium
TCGACCATACCCTCGAGGACCTTCTCGGGCATCGCCCGGACGATGTCGGTGGCGACGAATCCCGGCGCCACGGCGTTGACCCGGATTCGGAAGCGGCCGAGCTCGCGCGCCCAGGTGCGGGTCATGCTGATCACGCCGCTCTTGGTCGCGGCGTAGTTGGTCTGGCCGAAGTTGCCGTAGAGGCCGACGACCGAGGAGGCGGAGAGGATCACCCCGCCGCCGGCCCGGATCATGTGGGGGACCGCCGCGCGGGTCGCGAGGAAGACGCCGCGGAGGTTGACCGCGATCACCCGGTCGAACGCCTCCTCGGAGAGGGTGCCGATCAGCTCGCCGTCCCGCCACTTGACGAGCTGGGCGTCGCGCACGATGCCGGCGTTGTTGACCAGCACGCCGACGCCGCCGAAGCGCTCGACCACGGCGGCCATGGCCGCCTCGACCGCTCCGGCGTCGGTCACGTCGACGCGCTGGAAGGACGCCTCGGCGCCTATGGCTTCGAGCTCCGCCAGCACCTCGCCGCCGGCGGTCTCGTCGACGTCCCACACCGCCACCCGGCAGCCCTCGCGGGCGAACCGGGTGGCGGTGGCGCGGCCGATGCCGGCGCCGCCGCCGGTGACGACGACGGTCTTGCCGCTGAGCCCGGTGGCGATCACGGCCGCATCACATCAGAAGAACCGGTACTCGATGCCGGCCACGACCGTCGCCGGCGGGCCGTAGGAGCCGGTGACGACCCCCAGCACCGGGATGTTGTACCCGTTGGTGAGGTACTCCTCGTCGGCCAGGTTGTAGCCGTTCACCTTGAGGCCCCACTTGCCGTCGCCCGAGAGCCAGTTGAGGGAGGCGTTGACCGTGGTGTAGGCGTCCTGAGTGAGCGGCTGGAGGGGCCGGCTCGGGTTCCTCGGGTCGGGGCCGCCCTCGTTGGTGAGCACCGCGTCGTCCCGGTAGTTGCCGCCGACCATCGCCGTGAAGAGGCCGCCGAAGGCCGGGCGGTTGAAGCGCAGGCGCAGGCCGGCGGTGACGTCGGGGGCGTTGGTGATCACCTGGGTGTCGACGAAGCCGTCGTTGTTCTGGTCGAGGAAGGAGTCCGGCTCGGCGTCGAGGTAGCTGGCGTAGCCGTCGAGGCCGATCCACTGGACGGCCCGCGGGTTCCAGCCGAGCTCGACCTCGAGCCCGCGGATGGTGGCGTCGCCGGCGTTGACGAAGTTGCCGAAGAAGGCGTCGTCGACGCCGTCGCCGTCCGAGTCGAAGGCGGTGAAGGTGCTGACCTGGATGTCCGAGTAGTCGCCGTAGAAGGCGGCGGTGTTGAGCACCACCTGCCGGTCGGCGAGGACCGACTTCACCCCTACCTCCAGCATGTCCAGGACCTCGTCGTCGAAGGGCTCGGCGGAGGCCGGGAAGAAGGTCGACTGGGCGCGCACGTTGAAGCCGCCGCTCTTGAAGCCCCGGCTCGCCGACACGTAGCCCATCACGTCCTCGCTGAAGCGGTAGTCGGCGCCCAGCCGCGGCGCCACCGAGGTGAAGGTCTCGCTCTTGTCGTAGTCCGCGACGACCGCGTTGACCACGGTGAAGGTGTCGTCGGTGTAGCCGGCGTTGAAGGCCACCCCGCGCTTCTCCTCCTCGGTGACCCGCAGGCCGAAGTTGAGCCGCAGCCGGTCGTTGAGCCGGTAGCTGCCGTCGCCGAAGAGGGCGATCGAGTCGGTCTCGGTGAAGCCGTCGGTGGTGCCGAAGATCGAGTTGATGAAGATGTTCTTGACCAGGCCGCCGGCCTCGCCGTCGAAGTAGTAGAGGCCGACCACGCCGTCGAGCTTGCCGCCGCCCGCGTAGACGAGCTGGAGCTCCTGGGAGAGCTGCTCGTCGAAGTAGGTGGCGATGACGTCGACGATGCGGGCCGGGGTGGTGTCGAAATCGATGCTGTTCTCGCTGTCGCTCTCACGGTAGGCGGTGATCGACCGGAACCGCCAGGCCGGGGCGAGGTCCCAGGAGACCGACAGGGCGTAGCCGTCGGAATCGGTACCGTTGACCGGCGCGAGACCGCTCTGGGTATCGAAGCGGTCGTCGAGGGGCGGGCAGGGCGCGCCGACGAAGATCGGACAGAGCGGGTTCGCCTGGAGGCGCTGGTAGCCCTTCGGCTCGGCGTCGTCCCGGGTGCCGTCGGCGCTGAGCTGCACGGTCACGTTCGCCGCCGGCAGCCAGTCGAGCCCCAGGCGGTAGGCGGTCGAGTCCTTGTCCGACACGTCGCGGCCGGTGAAGCGGTTCTCCCCGTAGCCGTCGCGCTGGAGCGAGGCGAAGGCGAGCTTGCCGCGGAGCTTGCCGGGGACCAGGGGGCCGCTGACGAGCGCCCGGACGTCCTGGGTGCCGTAGGTCCCGCCGGCCAGGGAGACCTTCGCTTCCGGGGTGTCGGTGGCCGCCCGGCTCACGTACTTGATCGCGCCGCCGATCGTGTTCTTGCCGTAGAGCGTCCCCTGGGGGCCGCGCAGCACCTCGACCCGGTCGATGTCGTAGACGTCGAGCAGGGCGCCCTGGGGGCGGGCGACGTAGACCTCGTCGAGGTACAGGCCGACGCCCGGATCGACGCCCCAGAGCGGGTCGGCCTGGCCGATGCCGCGCAGGAACACGGTCAGGGTCGTCGACTGGTTGCGGCCGGCGTAGACCGCGAGGTTGGGGACGTAGCTCTGGAGGACCGAGATGTCCGGAGCGCCGGTGTCCTCGAGGACCTCCCCCGGGGTCACGGTCACTGCCACCGGCACCTCCTGGAGGTTCTCCTCCCGCTTCCGGGCGGTGACGGTGATCACCTCGCCCTGCTGGGCGTCGAGGATCGGCTCGGCGCCTTCGGCCTCGGCGGCCGTCTCGGGCTCGTCCTCGGTCTCCTGCGCCAGCGCCGGGACCGCGGCAGCGACCACCAGCGCCGCCAGGACCAGGAACAGGACGTCGAGCGTACGGCGGGGACCTCGGCATCTTCCTTCGTGTTCGCCTTCGTGTGCGATCATCACGTTCCCCTTCTGTAGTTGACCCGGCCTCTCAACAGGCCGGGGGGGTCGCGCCGCCGGCGGCAACCGGCGGCGCGAGGTTTCCGAGCTGGCTTGCCCTCGGCAGCAACCCCAGCCGGAGCAGGCGGATGAACTCTCGCACCGCCTGGTCCGGGCTCATGCCGAAGTGCATGGGTACGCCGAAGCACTTCTCCACGGTGAAGAAGTAGAAGAACCACCGGGTCGCCACCATGACGGCGACCATGGGATCGACGTCGCCGAGCTCCCCGGAGCGCCGGCGCTCGTCGAACCGGCCGCCGTAGGCCCGCTTGAACCGGTCCGCCATACCCTCGTAGAAGGACCGGATGTGCTCCCCCTGGAACTCGATGACGTCGACGTAGATGAGCAGGATGTAGGGCCGGAAGCGCTCGACCACCTGCTCGATCGCCGCCGCCATCTCCTCCAGGTCGTCGGGGAAGTCGGCGCGGGCGAAGATCCGGTTCAAGGGGAGCTCCGGGTCGAGCACCGCCTCCCAGTACTGCTCGATGAGGCGCTGGAAGATCGCCTCCTTGCTCGGGAAGTGGTGGTAGACGTTGCCGACCGAGAGCCCGGCACCGTCGGCGATCTCGCGCATCGAGGTGGCGCGGAAGCCCCGGCTGGAGAACAGCTTCAGCGCCGCCTCGAGGGTGTGGGCCACGGAGACTTCGGACTTCTCCCGCTGCGTCGCGACGGTCATCGTGCGCCTTCCTCGAATACAAACCGAACGATTGGTCGGTATTCTAGGGACAGGACTCGAGCGTGTCAAGAGGTCTCGGAAAGGATCCGTTCGGCGGCCCGGCGGCCGCTGGCGATGCAGTCGGGGATGCCGAGGCCGTGGTAGGCGCAGCCGGCGAGGGCGAGATTCGGGGGGAGCGCGGCCTCGACGGCGGCGATCCGCTCGCGGTGGCCGACCCGGTACTGGGGGTTGGCGGCGCCGAAGCGGTGGACCCGGGTGAGGAGCGGCGGACCGGCGAGGCCGAGGAGGTCCCCGAGCTCGGCCAGGGCGAGCTCGGCCAGGGCTTCTGGCGCGCTCGGCAGCTCGGCGTCCGGCCCGGCGCCGAGATAAGCCCGGACCAGGACGGCGCCGGCCGGAGCCCGGCCCGGGAACTTGCTCGAGGCGAAGGTGCAGGCGCCGAGCGCCCGCCCCTCCCGCGCCGGCACCAGGAGGCCCAGGGCGTCCAGCGGGTGGCGGACGTCCTGCCGGCGGAAGCCGAGGGAGACGGTGGCGGTCGAGGCGGTGGGGATCGCGCCGAGGGCTGCGGCGGCTCCGGGGGCGAGGGGCTCGAGCAACGAGCCCGTGACGGCCGGCGGAGCGGCGAGGACCACGGCGTCGGCCGCGAGCGAGGCGCCGCCCGCCAGGGTCAGGAGGAAGCCGGCGGCGCCCCTGCGCGTCCCATCCGGCCCCAGGGCGCCCACGGCCGGCTCCGAGCTGTCAATCGCGCCGCCGGCGGCGGGCTCGGCGACGGCGGCTTGCAGGCCGACGACCGCCCGGCCGGTCGCGATCTCCACGCCCGCCGCCTCGAGGCGCTGGACGAGAGCGTCGATCAGGCTGCCGACGCCGCCGGCGAGGCTGACGCGGGTCGGGCCGCCGCTGCCGCCCCGCCCGCGCGCCGCCCGGATCAGCGAGCCGTGGCGGCGCGCCGTTGCCGCGAGGCCGGGAAACGCGGCGGCGAGCGACAGCAGCTCCGGATCGGTGGCGTGGATGCCGGCGAGGAGCGGCCCGGCGACCCGCTCGAGGTACTCGGCGCCGAAGTGCCGGCGCAGGAACGGTCCGGCCGCCTGGTCGGGAGCTTCGCCGGCCGACCGCAGCGCGCCGCCGGCCGCTGCCGCGGCGCCGCCGCCCGACCGGGCGTCGCGGCGGCCGCTTCCCCACCGCGGCCACCGGAGGAGCTCGAGCGCCATCCGGGCCTTGGCCGGCGCCGACAGGAGCCGCGAGCGGAGGATCTCGCCGAGGTCGGTCGGGACGACCAGGTGGAGGGCGCCCGGGAGCTCCTCCAGCCGGCCGTCCCGCAGTACCAGCACGCGGCCGCCGCCGGTCGGCAGGAGCTCGCCGGCGAGCCCGAGCTCCTCGACCAGCTCCAGGGCGTCCGGCCGCCGGGTCGAGAACGAGTCGGCCCCGGCCTCGATCAGGAAGCCCTCGGCCCGCTCGGTGGCGATCTTGCCGCCCAGGCGGGGTGCGGCCTCGACCACCACGACCTCCAGGGGCACGGACGCGGCGCCTTCGCCGGCGCGGGCGAGGGCGTGGGCGGCGGCGAGACCGGCGATCCCGCCGCCCAGTACGACGATCCGGGGCATGGAGGCATGCTAACCGCCATATGCCGGAAAGCGCATCCGATGTAGGGTGCGGCTTGCCGCACCAGGCGGGGCCGGGGTCGCCTCTGATCGGTGCGGCAAGCCGCACCCTACGCCTCCCGGCCCGAGGAAGCGGCCGGAACCTCGCAGCTTGGGCTTGACGCAGCGCTAGGCGCTGCGATCAGCGAGCGCCCTTTCGAACCACGTCGGCCAGGGCGTCGATGAAGGCCGGCGAGGCGTTGAGGGACTCGGTGCGCTCGAGGCGGAGGCCGAGCTCGCGGGCGCGGGCACGGGCCTCGACGTCGAGGTCGTAGAGGACCTCGACGTGATCGGAGACGAAGCCGACCGGGGCGGCGAGGAGGTGGCGGTGGCCCTCGCCGGCGAGCCGGGTCATGACCTGGTCGAGGGAAGGGCCGAGCCAGGGCTCGGGGCGGGCGCCGGCGCTCTGGTAGGCGACGTGCCAGCCGCCCGTCCGGGCGCCGCCTCGGCCGAGCGGCGGCCCGGTCGAGGCCCTGGCGCGGGCTCGGCCGAGCGGCAGCCCGGTGGCGGCCTCGACGGCGCGGGCCACGGCCGCGGCGGTCTCGCGGACCTGGCGGTCGTAGGGGTCGCCCTCGCGGAGGATCGCCTCCGGCAGGCTGTGGGCGGTGTAGATCACCTGGACGCCGGGACGCTCGGCGGAAGGGAAACGCGCCAGGGCCGCGACCACCTTTTCGCACACCGCCGCGACGAACCCCGGGTGGTCGTGCCAGCTTCGGATTCGGACGAGGGTCGATGGAGCGGCGCTCGGCGGGAGGTCGGCGGTGGCTTCGAGAGACGTCGCCTCCTCCAATGCCCGGAAGTACGCCCCGACCGACATCCGCGACTCCTGGGGGGTCAGGCAGAGGGCGACCAGGGATTCGAAGCCGCCGGCGGCGATCTCGGCGACCGCCTCGCGGATGAGCGGCCGCCAGTGGCGCATGCCGACGAAGACCCGCCACTTGCCGGGCTCTCCGTGCCCCTTTCCCTCCGCCGCCGCCACGGGCCGGTTCAGCCGCTCCTCGAGCGCCGCAGCTTGCTCGCGGGTGCGCTCGAGGATCGGCGAGCCGCCGCCGATCGCGCGGTAGCGGGCCCGCACCTCCGCGACCAGCTCCGGCGACGTCTCCCGCCCGCCCCGGACGTCGCGCAGGAACGGCTCGACTTCCTCGAGAGTCGCCGGACCGCCATAGGCCATCAGCAGCACCGCCCGCCGAGGTTCAACTCCAGGGCGCATCGTCGAGGTCGGGCACGTGGTGTCCAACGACCACCGGCGTGTCGAGCGCCGTGAACTTCCGCGCCTCGGTGCCCCGGAGCTCGTGGACCAGCTCGGAGAAGCGGGCGAGGTCGGTCGTCTCGTAGACCACCACGAACTCCTGGTCCTGGAGGCCGAAGGAGTAGAGCAGGAGCTGGCGGACCTCCCGAAACTCGCGGCCGACGCGGATGTGCTCGCCCATCAGCTCCCGGCGCTCGCCCTCGGGTCGCAGGTACCAGTCGGCGATCTTGGCGAACGGGTAGACGACCAGGTAAGGCAGCCGCTCGCCGGCGACGGCGTCGATCTCCCGCTCCGAGCCCCCGCGGCCGGTGTAAGGCGAGGGCCGGGTGAAGCCCCAGAAGGTGGCCCCCGGCTCGAGATGGGGGCGCCGCCGCCCGATCGCCCGCGCGAAGGCGTCGAAGAAACGCCCCGCGGCCTCGGGCGCGCCGGCCTCGAGGGCGCTCCAGACCAGGAGGTCTGCCTCGCCGCGCGCCGGGTAGACCTGGTAGAGCTCGACCCGCGGCGCCGCCGCCCCGAGCTCGCCGGCCACCTCGCGGAAGAGCGCCGATCGCTCCTCGCCCGGAAGCGCCCAGTACGAGGCCCCGAGCCGGAAGCAGGCGAAGTGGGAGAGGGTGCGTTCGGCCATGGCGGCTGCCCGAGACGGGGCATCCTACCAACGGCGGACCGGAGGGCGTCCGCCGGTCCTCCAGGGATATCATGCCCGAGCCGTGCCGCCCCCGTCCCGTGTCTTCCAGCGCATCTCCGAGACCGTCGGCTGGACCCCCTTAGTCAAGCTCGGGCCCTCGGTCGCCGGGCTCCCATGCGAGGTCTTCGCCAAGCTCGAGTTCCTCAACCCGATGGGCTCGGTCAAGGACCGGATCGCCCGCTACATCATCGAGAAGGCCCTGGCCGAGGGGCGCCTGCGGCCGGGCGACGTGATCGTCGAGAACTCCTCGGGCAACACCGCCATGGGGCTCGCGATGATGGCCGCCCTCCACGGCCTCGGGTGCAAGATGGTGGTCCGCCAGCAGACGAGCAAGGAGAAGCTCGACGCGCTGCGCGCGATGGGCGTCGAGCTCGTCCTGGTC
>DATKCC010000365.1:0-9000 GCA_035513375.1 Thermoanaerobaculia bacterium
CATGCCGAAGGCGCCCAGCTTGCGCAGGCCGTCGACCACGTGCTCGGGGTACTCGCCGGTGCGGTCGATCTCGACCGGGTCGACCTCGGTCTCGAGGAACTCCTTCAAGGCGTTGTAGAAGGCCGTGAACTCGGGCCGACCCTCGCCCCGCTCGAGAGGATAGGGGTGGATGAGATCGAGCCGGAAGTCGCCCAGGAACAGCTCGCGCAGGAAGCTCGGCTTCATCCAGTCCTTCTCGCGCGAGGCCTCCGCCACCTGCATCGACTCCCGCTCGCTGACGTGCACTCGCTGCTCGCTCATCGCGGCCTCCTTCGGCGTTGGCTCTTCGGGGCCAGTCTACCATCCGCCGCAATGCAGCACAATCCCTCCGCACTGCGGCAAAGCGCCGGCCATCGAGCTCCAGTCGCATCTGAGCACGAGGGCCGAGTGGTGGCGTCCCTCTACCCCCCGATCGCCTCCAGGGCCTCCGCGGCCGCCCGCTGCTCGGCGAGCTTCTTGGTCGAGCCCTCGCCGCGACCGGCGGCCCGATCCCGGACCCGGCACTCGACGGTGAACCGCTTGTCGTGATCCGGTCCCGCCGCGGCGACCAGGAGGTACTCCGGAAGCGGCCAGCCCCGGCCCTGGAGCTCCTCCTGGAGGCGGGTCTTGGCGTCGCCCTCGAGCACCGCCGGCCGCCGCTCGACCACGTGCTCGAGCAGCGGCGCGACGATCCGCCGGACCGGCTCGATGCCGCCGTCGAGGTAGACCGCCCCGAGGAGCGCTTCCAGGGTGTCGGCCAGCAGCGAGGGCTTCTCCCGCCCACCGGAGCGCTCCTCCCCCACCCCCAGGTGGAGCGCTTGCCCAACCCCCAGGCCGGCGGCGAACCCGGCCAGGGCCGGCGCGCTCACCAGATAGCTCTTGCGCTTCGAGAGCTCGCCCTCAGGGAGCTCCGGATGGGTGTGGAAGAGCCAGTCGGCGACGACCAGCCCGAGGACCGAGTCGCCGAGGAGCTCCAGGCGCTCGTTGTGCTCCGGGAGCCCCCGCTCGTTGGCGTCGGAGCGGTGAGTCAAGGCCAGCTCCAGCAGCTCCCGGTCCCGGAACCGGTAGCCGAGCGCATTCTCGAGCTCGCTCTTCGCCCGCCGCCAGCGGATCATCGGGCGATCCTAGCGCCCGCGCGCGGGCCGGCTCGGCCGCCGCTCTCTGCCCTTGCGCTCGCGGCGCTCCCGGCGCTCGGCGGGGAGGCTCCGGCCTACCGCGGTCGGCACCAGGTCGAGGCCCCGGTGGCGGAGCGAGACCCCGACCAGGCGGACCTCGATCGGGTCGGCGAGCTGGAAGACGCGGCCGGTCGATGAGCCCACCAGGCGGTGGGCGGCGGGCTCGAAGACGTAGTAGTCGTCCTCGAGCAGGCGGATCGGCACCAGGCCGTCGACGTAGAGCCCGTCGAGCTGGACGAACAGGCCGAAGGGCTGGACGCCGGTGATGCGGCCGGCGAAGGTCTCCCCCACGCGGGCAGCGAGGAAGCGGACCTTCTTCCACTGCAGCAGATCGCGCTCCGACTGCTCGGCCCGGCGCTCGGTCGAGCTCGCGTGCTTGGCGATTCCGGGGAGGCGCTCGGCGAGCAGGGTCTCGTCGGCGCCGGCGCGCTCGCGGCTGACCACCGCGCTGAGCGCGGCGGTGCCCAGGAGCGCCTTCAAGCCCCGGTGGACGACCAGGTCCGGGTAGCGCCGGATCGGCGAGGTGAAGTGGGTGTAGTAGCGCGAGGCGAGGGCGTAGTGCCCCCGGCACTCGGGGTCGTAGAGCGCCCGCTGCATGGTCCGCAGCACCAGGGTCGACACGAACCCCTCCTCGGGCGTGCCGGCAACCTGCGCCAGGACCTTCTGGAGGGCGCTCGGGTGGAGGTTCTCGTGGTCGCCCTCGAGGGTCACGCCGACCGCGTGGAGGGTCTCCTTCAAGGCCAGCAGGTCCTCCCGCCCCGGAGCGTCGTGGACCCGGTAGAGGGCCGGGATCTCATGCCCGACGAGCTCGGCGGCGACCGCCTCGTTGGCGGCGATCATGAATTCCTCGACGATCCGATGGGCGACGTTGCGCTCGCCCGGCTTGATGCCGACGGTGATGCCGTCGGTGTCGAGGATCACGTCACCCTCGGGGAGGTCGAAATCGATCGAGCCCCGGCGGATGCGCTCGGCGAGGAGCACCTCCATCAGCTCCCGCATCTCCCGGAGCATCGGCAGCACCGCCCCGTAGTCGGCGGCGTCCGCGTCCCGGGGCTCCTCGAGGACCCGGCGCACCTCGTCATAGGTCATCCGGCGGTGGCTCCGGATGACGGTCTGGGCGAAGCGCCGGCTCTCGACCCGGCCCTGGCGATCGAGCTCGAGAAACGCCGACATCGCCAGCCGTGGCACCCCCGGCCGGAGCGAGCAGAGGCCGTTCGAGATGCGCTCCGGGAGCATCGGGATCGCCCGCTCGGGGTAGTAGACGCTGGTCCCCCGGCGATAGGCCTCGAGGTCGAGCGCCGAGCCCTCCGGCACGTAGTGGGCGACGTCGGCGATGTGGACGCCGAGGCGGAAGCGGCCCTTCCCGAGCCGCTCGAGCGAGACCGCGTCGTCGAAGTCCCGGGCGGAAGCACCGTCGATGGTGATCGCGAGGCGGTCGCGCAGATCCTCCCGCCCCGCCCAGTCCTCGGGAGTCGGGTCCTCGGGGTACCGGGCGGCCTCGGCGAGGACCGCTTCGGGGTGCTCCTCCGGGATCTCGAAGTGGCGCAGCACCACCGCGACGTCGACCCCCGGCACCGCCGCGTCGCCCAGAACCTCGACGATCCGGCCCCGCGGGTGGCCGCTGCCGGGCCGGGGCGGCTCGATCTCCACCACCACGTAATGGTCCTCGGGCACCTCGGGCCCTGCGAACACCTCGAGGTCGAAGTCGGACTTGGGATCGAAGGGGATGAGCCAGCGGCGCTGGTCGTCGTCGAGCTCCACCGTCCCGACGATCGTCGGGTGGCGCCGGCGGACGATCTTCACCACCGAGGCCTCCGGCAGGCGCTCGCCGGCGCTCCGGCGCCCCTTTGCCGGGCGGTGGGCGCGCACCAGGACCAAGTCGCCGTCCATGGCGCCCTTGGCGAGCTTCCTGGGGATGAAGTAACCGGCCTCCCCCCGCGGGCCGGTCACCAGCAGCGCGTCGCCCCCCTCGAGGCGCCGGATCCGCCCGGCAACGAAGTCAGTGAAGCGCAGCGCGTACCACTTGCGCGCCCACTCCGCGGCTCGGCCGTCGGCCTCGAGCTCCGCCAGGACGGCACCGAGGCGCTCCGGGTCGACGCCCTCCAGCGCCGGCGGCGCCTCGATGCCGTGGGGGTCGACGCCGCGGCGACCGGCGGCCTCGAGCTGGCGATAGACCGCTTCCCGGAGATAGCTCTCGGTACCCGGCCGTTCGATTGACACTCCTACCTCCCTCCCATACAATCCGCCACCGCGCGAAAGTGGCGGAATTGGTAGACGCGCAAGGTTCAGGACCTTGTCCCGGCAACGGGGTGGGGGTTCGAGTCCCCCCTTTCGCACCACTCCTTCGATACTTCCGAGCGGCCTTCGTCACTCCCGGGGCCGATCCGGTTCCTGGGCCAGGAGCAGGGTCGCCTCGGCGACCGGAGCTCCGTCTTTCTCGAGCCGGCACCGCACCTTGATCGCCGGCCCGAATCGGCTCAGGAGCTCGGCGCTCGCCGCCAGGCGGTCACCGGCGTGGATCTCGGCCAGGAGGCGGGCGTCCTCGATCCCGGCGAGGTAGACCCGCGCGCCCGGCTCCCCGCCCTCCTGCTGCGTCAGGGCGGCCAGAGCCGCCTGGGCCATGGCCTCGACCGCGAGGGAGAGCGGGTAGGGCCCCCGGGGGTCCCCCTTCCAGGGCAGCGCGTCGCCCGCGCTCGGCGCCAGCTCGGGAGCGCGGTCCCGGGAGGGCTCCACGAAGCGAAACGGATAGGCGTGGGGCAGGTCGGGCATCGGCCCGGGCGGTTCGATCCTGGAGTCGCGTCAGGCCGGTTCGCCGGCGGCGCTCTTCTCGCGCACGAAGTCGGCCAGGGACGCGACGGAGGCGAGGGCCTCGCCGCCCACCTCCTCGTCCTCGATCCTCACCCCGAACTCCTGCTCGAGGCCGAGGACGAGCTCCAGAGCGTCGATCGAGTCGAGCCCGAGGCCCTCGCCGAAGAGGGGATCGGAGTCCCCGATCTCGCTCGGCTCCACCTCGAGCTTCAGCCGTTCGACGATGAGCCGCTTGAGTCGCTCCTTGAGCTCGGTATCGGTAGCCGCCGCCGCCATGACCGCGGCATGCTAGCACAGCGACTGCATCGCCGATTGCGTGAAGCACGCGGGCGGGAAAGGGCGTGGCCTACGCCATGATCAACCCGCCGTCGATCCGGATCGTCTGGCCGGTGATGTAGCCGGCGGCCTCGGAGGCGAGGAAGGCGACCAGCTCGGCCACCTCCTCCGGGCGGCCCATGCGGCGCAGGGGGACGAGCTCGAGCTGGCGGCGGATCTGCTCCTCCGGCACCGCCTCGAGGATGCCGGTATCGATGAACCCCGGGGCCACGGCGTTGACCGTCACCTCGTAGCGGGCCGCCTCCTTGGCCAGCGCTTTGGTGAAGGCGATGAGCCCGCCCTTGGCGGCGCTGTAATGGGTCTGCCCGATCTGGCCGCCGACGCCGCTGGCGCTCGCCACGCAGACGACGCGGCCCCAGCGGGCGCCGAGCATCCCCTTGATCAGCGCCTTGGTGAGCAGCGCCGGGCCCTTGAGGTTGACCTCCTGGATGGCGTCCCAGTCGGCCTCGGAGAGGAATGGCAGGAGGGCGTCCTTGATCGCCCCGGCGGTGTGGACCAGGACCAGGACCGCCCCGAGCTCCCCCTCGACCCGGCGCGCGGTCTCGCGGATCGAAGCCGAGTCGCGCAGATCGAGCGGGTAGGCCCGCCCGCCGAGCTCCCGGGCCAGCGCCTCCGCCGCCTCCCGCCGGCGGTGATAGGTGAAGGCCACCGGGTGCCCCCGCCCGGCCAGCGCCCGGGCGCAGGCCGCCCCGATCTCCCCCGAGCCCCCGGTCACGAGAGCGAGCTGGCGTGCGGAGTCCATGGTGGGGGGATGTTATCCCCCGTTCGGAGGTTCGAGGGCGACCGCGGTGAGACCCGCGGCCTCCAGCCGATCGAGCACCAGCGGCAGCGCCTCGAGCACCACCGGGCGGCCGCCCGCACCCCGCGCCGAGCCGCCGTCGTGGAGCAGGAGGACGTCCCCCGGGGTCACCCCATGCACCAGGTCCCGCGCCACCCGCCGCGGGTCCGCTCGCACCGTGTCGTAAGCCCGCCGGCTCCAGGACGCCAGCCACAGCCCGCGGCGCGCCAGGAGCGGCTCGAGCAAGGCGTTCCGGAGCCCGGCCGGCGGCCGGAGGAGCCGCGGCGCCCGCCCGGTGGCGGCCTCGATCGCGGCCTGCGCCCGGTCGATCTCGCGGCCGATCGCCCCCGGCCCGAGGAGCGAGAAGCGCTTGAGGTGCCGGTAGGTGTGGTTCTCCACGCGGTGCCCCCGCCGAGCGATCTCGGCGGCCAGCTCCGGGTGGCGCTCGACCCGCTCGCCGACGCAGAAGAAGCTCGCCCGCGCCCGGTACCGGTCGAGCAGGTCGAGGACCTCGGGGGTCGCCTCCGGGTCGGGGCCGTCGTCGAAGCTGAGGCCGACCCGGCGGCGCTGCCGCTCGGAGGCCGGGAGGCGCGCGAGGTTCGGGCCGAGCCACCGGCTGGTCGGCCAGAGGCCGGCGCCGATGACCAGGGCGTGGTCGGCGACCAGCACGGCCGCCACCGACGGCAGGCTCCGGGGAAAGAGGGCAGCCACCGCGAGGCCGGCGCCGTGGAGCGCTGCGGAGCCGAGGAGGAGGCCTCCGGGCCGCCAGGCCCGGGGCTCCCCCGCCGCCGCTTCACCGGTGCTGCGGGCGCAGGGCATCGGCAACGCCGCGGGGTCGCAACGCGAGGACCGCTTCGCGGTCCACCTTGCCCCGCGAGGTCCGGGGGATCGCGTCGACCAGGACCACGCTCCGCGGGACCTTGTGCTCGGCGAGGCGTTCCCGGCACCACTCGAGGACCCGGCCCGGGCTGATCTCGCCCGGGTCGCAGGCCACGACCACGCGGAGCGCCGGCTCGGCCTCCTCGGTGCCCACCGCGACCACGTCGCGCACCCCGGCCAGACCGGAAAGAACCGCCTCCACCTCCCGCGGATTGACCTTCTTGCCCCGGACGTTGATCAGGTCGTCGGTGCGGCCGACCAGGTGGAGCTCACCGCCGCGCCAGGAGCCGACGTCGCCAGTCCGGAACCGCCCGGCTCCGAGGCGCGCGTCGTCGGCGGGCAGGTACCCGGCCGCGACCGACGCCGACTCGACCGTCACCACCCCGACCTCTGCCGGGTCGTCCCCGGCCGTCGGCTCGCCTTCGTCCGCCGCCAGGCTCACCCGCACACCCTCGACCGGCGTCCCGACGCTCCCCCGCTCGCCGGCGCCGCCCTCGCGGTCGAAGCAGATGCCGCCGGACTCGCTCGAGCCGTAGAAGACGTGCACCGGCCGGCCGTACACCTCGCGGAAGCGCGCGGCGGTCTCCGGCTGGAGCGGCGCGCCGGCGGTTATCGTGAGGCGCAAGCTCGCCGGCAGCGGCGGCGGCCGGTCGGAGGCGAGGAGCGCCCGGAGGAAGGCCGGAACCGTGGGCAGAAAGGTCGCCTCCAGGGCGCGCGCGGCGTGGAGCGGGCCGTACGGCCCGCTCCCCTCCTCCGCCACCACCAGCAGCGAGCCGCGGACGAGCGCCGGCAGGGCGACGCTCGACAGGCCGTAGGAGTGGGAGAGCGGGATCGCGCCGGCGATCCGTTCCTCCGCCGACAGGCCCATCGTCCGGGCGAGGGCGGCATCGTCGGCGAACAGGGCCTCGGCCGGGGTCACGATCCCCCGGGGCCGGCCGGTCGAGCCCGAGGTGAGCTTGACCGCAGCCGTCCCCGGGTCGAGTCGGAGCCCGGCCGCCGTCCGGCTCCGGGGCCCGCGGCCGGCGAGCTGCCAGTCGCCGGGCCGGGCAGGCCACCGCCGGCGGCAGGTCAAGGTCCAGGAGCTCCCCAGCCCGTCGGCGATCCGGTCGCGCTCGGCGGCGGGCGATCTCCACTCGAGGAGCAGGGGCACCAGCTCGCGGCGCCTGAGAGCCACGAACGAGGCGAGAAAGGCGGCGCCGTCGGGGGCAGCCAGGCCGACCACCGTTCCGGGCGGCAGGCGCGCCGCGTCCAGTCCGGCGGCGGCGGCCGCCGCCAGGTCGGCGACCTCGGCGGCGGTTACCCTCCGGGTGGGCGAGGCCACCAGGGGGGATCCGGGCCGCCGCCGGCACAGGTGGTCGAAGGCCTCGAGGATCGGATCGCGGAACATCGTGGTCCGGTATACTTGCCGCTCGGTTCGGAAGCGTAGCCCGCCGCGAGTATAGATGACGTCTCACCTGAGTGAACTTCGCCCGGACCACGACGCTATCGTCGTCGGGGGCGGGCCGGCCGGCGCCGCGGCCGCCACCTGGCTCGCCCGCCGAGAGCGCCGGGTTCTGGTCGTCGAGCGCCAGCGCTTCCCTCGATTCCACATCGGCGAGTCCCTGATCCCGGAGACCAACCGCTGGCTCGACGCGATCGGCGTCCGGGAGCGGATCGCCGCGGCCGGGTTCCCGGTCAAGCGCGGCGCGATCATCGTGGCGCCCGACGGCGAGCACGAGCGCTACGCCTTCTTCGGCGACGCCGAGGGAGTGGCGCGCCCGGAGACCTTCGAGGTCCCGCGCGACCGTTTCGACGAAATCCTCCTCGATCACGCTGCGGCCTGCGGCGCCGAGGTCCTCCAGGAGTGCCGGGCGAAGGGCGTGGAGCTCTTCGAGAACGGGGCCAGGCTACGGATCGAGGACGCCGCGGGCGGGGAGCGGACCGTCTCCTGCCGGTTCCTGGTGGACGCCTCCGGCCGCGACGGCTTCCTCGCCAAGCGGCTGAAGCTGCGAACGGTCGACCCTGAGCTTCGCCAGGTCGGCCTCCACGCCTGGTACGAGGGGGTGGTTCCGCCCCCTGCCGACCGCGCGGGCGACATCCGGGTGGTGGCGATCGACGGCGAGGGCTGGGCCTGGCTCATCCCGCTGGGCGGCGGCATCACCAGCGTCGGCGCCGTGGTCTCGAGAGAGCGTCATGCGGGCCTGCCGGCGGGCGAGCCCGAGCGCTGCCTCGACCTGCTGCTCGGGTCGGTCCCGGCGCTGCCGCCGCTCCTCGCCGAGGCGACGCGGGTGACGCCGGTCCGGATCGACGCCGACTACTCCTACACCACCCAGGCCTATTGCGGCGGCCGCTGGCTCGTCGCCGGCGACGCCGGCTCGTTCCTCGATCCGATCTTCTCGACCGGTGTCCTGCTCGCCCTGGCTTCGGGGGTGCAGGCGGCCGAGGCGGTCGATGGCGCCCTCGCGGCCGCCGAGGAGCCGGCGGCCGTTCGGCGTTTGCTCGCCGCCTACGACCGCGAGCAGCGCCGCAAATACCGGTACTTCCGCCGCTTCGTCACCGGCTACTACCGGCCCGAGTTCCGCGACCTCCTGGTCGCCACCGGCGGCCCTTTCGGGGTGCCCCGGGCCGTGGCCACTGCGCTCGCCGGCAACTCGCGGCCGTCGCTCGCCACCCGCCTCCGGATGGCCGCCTTCTTCTCGTTCGTCCGTCTCCAGCGCCTGCTGCCGATCGCCCCCCGCCTTCACGGGCCGGCTGCCGAGCGGCGGCTGACGGCCCCCGAGCAACCCGCCGGCGTTCCCGGTGCCGGCGCCGCGCGGGCCTCCTGACGTGGCGACTACGCCTGAGATGAACCGAACGGGACCGTTCCGCGTGGCCGTCACCGGCCTGGGCGCCGTCAGCGCCTTCGGCTGGGGAGTGGAGGCCCTCCGGCGCGGCCTCGCCGCCGGCGAGACCGCCATCGGGCCGCTCCGCCGCTTCGCCGGCGAGGGGCACCGGACGGCGGTCGCCGCCGAGGTGCCCTACCCGGGC
>DATKCC010000366.1:0-4166 GCA_035513375.1 Thermoanaerobaculia bacterium
GGCGGTGGTCGTACCCCTGGAGGATGCCGCGGGCCGTCCCGTGGCCGCCCGGGTGACCCTGGCCCGGCAGAGCGGCGAGATCGGTCTCCTGCGCACCGTCCAGGCCGTGGCCCTTGCCGGGGGGTCCGCGGCCCTCCTCCTGGGGATCGCGGCGGCGGCCTTCGCGGCCCGGGGCGCCGGCAGGCCCTGGCGCGAGGTAGCGGCCGCGGCCGAAGCGGCGCGCTCCGGCGACCTCGCGGCGGCCGCCCGTCACCGCGTCCCGGCGCCCCTCGCCGACTTCTTCACCGAATCCGCCGAGAGCCGGGCTCTGGCCGCGGTGGCGTCGGCGGTCGGCCGGGAGCGGTGGGCCGGCTCCGGCCGAGGCCTCGCGGAGCGCCGCCCAGGGTCGGTCCTGTTGGTCGAGCTGCCGCGCTACGGCCGGACCGGGGCCGACGCCGACCCGCGCGAGGTGACCGAGCGGCTGCGCGGCGACCTGGCGTCGGTCCGGCGCGCCGTCGGTGCGTGGGGCGGAAGGTCGGAGGCGGCCCTCGGCCACCGGGCGCTGGCCGCCTTCGACGCCGACCGCGCGGTGGCCCGGGCCGCGGGCGCGGCCGCCGAGATCCTTCATATCCTCTCCGAGCCCGAGAACGCCTTCGACGAGCCGGTGCCGCCGGCGCTCGCCCTGGCCTCCGGGGAGCTCATCCTCGGCGGTGCCGAGGGCGGCGCCCGCGCGGTCACCGGCTTGCCGGTCCAGCAGGCCGAGGGCCTTCTCCGCGAGGCGTCCTCCGGCGAGCTGGTGATGAGCCAGGCGGCCTACCGGGAGCTCGAGGGCGCCTTGGTCGCGATCGGCCTCCCGGTGGCTCCGCAACGGGGCCTCCTCACGCCGCAGCCGGTCTACCTGCTCGACGCCGAGCGTGCCGCCCGTGCGGCGGCGGCCCTCGGCACCCGGGAGCCGGAGCACGCGGGCGGGCTTGGGGCCCTCGGCAGCGGCACCGTGCTCGCGGAGCGGTTCGTCCTGGCCGAGCGTCTGGCCGAGGGGAGGACCTCGGTCGTCTTCGCGGCGCGGGACCGCGAGACCGGCGGCCTGGTGGCGGTCAAGGCACTGCGCCGGGAGCTGCTCTCCGATCCCGACGTGCTGGCCGCCTTCGACAGCGACCTGCGGCGGGTGCGCCAGGTGGTCCACCCGTCGGTCGCGCGGGTGGTCGAGCTCGGGGTGAGCGACGGCGTGCCGTTCCTCGCCAGCGACCTGGTCGACGGGCCGAGCCTCGCCCGGGTGCTCGACCAGGGGAGCGGGCTCCCGGCGCCGGCGGCGCTCCGGCTGGCCCGGGGCGTCGCCGCCGGTCTGGCGGCGATCCACGCCTCGGGGCTCGCCCACGGCGACCTGCGCCCCGAGACCGTGCTCCTCGATCGCCGCGGGCACGCGCGGTTGATCGACCTCGGCGTGGCCCCCCTCCTCCCGCCCCCCGGAATCGATCCGGCGGTCGACCGGGCGCTCGGCTCACCCGCCTATCTCGCCCCCGAGCGGCTGGCCGGCGGGCCGCCCTCCGCGGCGGCCGATGTCTACGCCGCCGGCGCGCTACTCGCCGTGGCGTTTTCCGGGAAGCCGCCGTCCGGGGCGGCGAGCGGCGAGGAGGGCGCGACCGCGGGCCCACCGCATCTCCCCGACCCGACCGGGCTCCCCGACGGCATCGCCCCGGTCCTCGCCCGGTGCCTCGAGCCCGAGCCGGCGGCTCGGTTCGCGGACGGCGGCGAGCTCGCGGCGGCGCTCGCACCGGTCCGCGCCGACCTGGTCTCGGGCTGAGACGCGATCCTTCCGGACCGCTCCGGGACCTCCATAAACATCTCCGGCCGCCGGCCCGTATATAGGAGTGAGAGACGCGGCAAGACGCTTCGAACCGAGACTCTCTCCTTCCTCCTCCCTCCGCCCCGCCGGGCCAACCACCCGGCGGGGCAATTTTCATCAGGCGGGTCAGAGCGCCCGGAAGAACTCCGCCGCCGCCGTCCCCGGGTCGGCGGCGAGCCCCTCCGGCCCCTCCTCGCCCAGCCACTCCTCGGGCAGGTGGTGCCGGTAAGGGCCTTCCAGGAACCGCCGGTCGAGCAGCGCGATCACCCCGCGGTCGCGGTCCGAGCGGATGAGCCGCCCGGCGGCCTGGACCACCCGGGTCATCCCTGGCACCACGAAGGCGTATTCGAAGCCGCGGTCGAAGCGCTCGTCGTAGTAGCGGCGGAGGAGCTGCTGCTCGAGGGTGAGGGCCGGAAGGCACGGCCCGACGACCGCCACGCCCTGGAGCATGTCGCCCGGGTAGTCGACCCCTTCGGCGAAGACGCCGCCCGCTACCGCGAGGAGGAGGACGTCCCCCAGGATGGCGGTGCGCAGGATCTCCAGGATCTCCTCGCGCTCCCGGTCCCCCGAAGCCCGGCGCTGGACGAGCACCCGCTTTGCCGCCGGCTCGAGGTGCTCGGCCACCTCGGCGAGGAAGGCGTAGCTCGGGAAGAGCGCCAGGCAGTTTCCCGGCACCGAGTCGGCGAACTCCGCCAGGCGGAGCCCGATCCGGGGGTAGTAGGCGGGGCGGTCCCGGTAGGTGGTCGCGACCGAGGGGTCGATCACCACCCGCCGGTTCTCGCGCGGGAACGGGTTCGGGACCGAGAGCGTGGCGGTCCGCTCGGGATCGAAGCCCAGCAGGTCGCGGTAGAACTCCGGCGGTGAGAGCGTCGCCGAGAGCCCGATCGTCGAGTGGCAGCGGTTGAGGGTGCGGCCGAGGAACCGGCTCGGGTCCTTGCACAGGACCTTCCAGCGGGCGTCGCCGCCGACCCGCTCGACCAGGTGGCTGAAGGCGTGGTCGGAGATCATCAGGGCGTTGAGGAACCGGAGCAGGGCGAAGTAGAGGTCGACGAAGGGGTCCTCCGCCCGGTGGCTCCGGGTCTCGCGCTGGTGCTCGAGGTACTCGACGAAGGCGGTGTCGAACCGCGGCCGCAGGCGCCAGAGCGAGTCCTCCGGGAGCGTGGTCTCGGCCGCCCGGTCGCCCTCGGGCCCGTCATCGAGGAGGTCGGCGACCGCCCCCTCGACCACCTGGGCGAGCTCGCGGCAGAGGGCCTCGAGCCGGCGGTGGAGGGGGCCCGGCTCGCCGCGCAGGGCGTCGGTGGCCCGGACGACGGCCGCGGCCGAGAGCTCGGGGCTGTAGTAGCCGCGGCCGCGGTCGACCAGGTTGTGGATCTCGTCGATCACCAGCACGACGTCCGAGAGGTCGGACTCCGGCCCGAAGTCGCCGAGCGAGACGTAGGGGTCGAAGGCGTAGTTGTAGTCGCAGACGGTGACCTGCACCCGGCCGGCGAGCTCGAGGCTGACCTCGAACGGGCAGACCTCGGCCGCCCGGGCGGCCTCGAAGACGGCGTCGGGATCGAGGTAGGCGTGGTGGGCGAGCAGGCGGTCGAGGATCTTCGAGCTCTGGAGCTTGGCCTGGTAGTCCTTGGCGTAGGGGCAGTACTCCTCGTGGCAGAGGACCTGGCCGTTGGCGCACATCTTGGCCTTGGCGCGGAGGCGGAGCGCCCGGAATGCGCCCTCGCGGTTCAAGAGCTCGAGCACCTGGGTGGCCATCTCCTGCTGCAGGGTCTTGGCGGTCAGGACGAAGAGCCGCTTGTCGTGGGCGAGGCAGTGGCGCAGCGCAGGGTAGAGGGCGGCGACGGTCTTGCCGATGCCGGTCGTGGCCTGGAGGAGTAGGTGCTCGCGCTGGCCGAGGGCGGTCTCGACCGCAGCGACGATCGCCTCCTGGCCGGGGCGGACCTGGGGGTAGGGGAAGGCGAGCTGCTCGGCGGCCTCGCGCCGGCGCTCGGCGTCGACCCGGGAGCGGATGTAGGCGGCGACCAGGGCGTTCAAGCGCCGCTTGACGGCCGCCTCGACGCTGTCGAGGTCGAGCGGGATCGATTGGCGCTCGACGGTGTCGCTGCCGATCTCGATGAGGACGAGCTCGGCCCGGACCTGGGGCGGCCCTTCGGCGATCTCGTCGGGGTGGCGCTCGAGGATCTCGGTGCGGCCGCCGGGGCGGCCGAGCATCCAGGCGTAGAGGGCGGCCTGCTGGTGGTAGAGCTCGCGGATGGGCTGCTGGAGCTGGGCGCCGCGCCGGATCGACTTGATCTCCTCGACGACGAGGGCGCCGTCGGGGTCGCGGCGCAGGCCGTCGAGGCGCCCG
>DATKCC010000367.1:0-5190 GCA_035513375.1 Thermoanaerobaculia bacterium
GTGAGGACGGTCGAGGCCAGGGTTCCGAACATGAGCGAGATCGCGAGGCCCTCGAAGATCGGGTCGAACAGGATGACGAAGGCGCCGACGACCACCGTGCCGGCGGTCAGTAGGATCGGCCGGAAGCGGACCGCACCGGCCTCGAGGACCGCCTGCTCGAGGCTCCGGCCCCGGGAGCGGGCGAGCTCGACGAAGTCGATCAGGAGGACCGAGTTCCGCACCATGATCCCGGCCAGGGCGATGAAGCCGATCATCGAGGTCGCGGTGAAGAAGGCGCCGAGGGCGAAGTGGCCCGGCACGATCCCGACCAGCGACAGGGGGATCGCGATCATCATCACCAGCGGCGTGCGAAACGACCCGAACCAGCCGATCAGGAGCACGTAGATCAGCACCAGCACGGCGGCAAACGCCCCACCGAGGTCGCGGAAGACCTCGTAGGTGATGTGCCACTCGCCGTCCCATTTGAGCGCCGGCCCCGCCTCGGATGCGGGCTGGGCGGTGTAGAGCTGGGTCAAGGGGGCGCGCCCGGCGGCGGGGAGGCCGGTCGCCTCGGCCACGTCCAGCGCCTCGAGCCGCTCCGCGAGGTCGAGAATGGCGTAGACCGGGCTCTCGATCGAGCCGGCCACGTCGCCGGTCACGTAGACCACCGGCCGGAGGTTCTTGCGGTGCCGGGAGGGCTCGAGCGCCTTCTCCTCGGCGCGGACCAGCTCCGACAGGGGCACCCCGGCGCCGCTCCGGGAGAGGACCCGGAGGGCGAGGAGCGCGCCGAGATCGGAGCGTTCGCTCCGGGCCAGCTCGAGGACGATCGGCACCGGCTCGGCCTCCTCGGGGTCGTGAAGGAGCCCGATCGGGCGCTCGCCGAAGGCGTGGCCCAGGGTCTCGGCGACCCGGGCCGCCCCGACCCCGTGGAGCGCGGCTTTCTCGCGGTCGACCAGCAGCTCGAGGAGAGGCTGGGGAGCTTCGACCGTCCAGTCGACGTCGACCACCCCGGCGGTATCCGCGAACAGTCCTCGGACCCGCTCGGCGAGGGCGAGGCGCGCCGCCGCCGTCGGGCCGTAGATCTCGGCTACCAGGGTCGAGAGGACTGGCGGCCCCGGCGGCACCTCGACCACCTTGACCACCGCACCGTGCCGGGCGCCGATCGCGGCCAGCGCCGGCCGCACCCTGACCGCGATCGCATGGCTCTGGTCCTCGCGCTCGTCCTGGTGGCGGAGGTTTACCTGGAGGTCGGCGACGTTGCCGCCGCGGCGCAGGTCGTAGTGGCGCACCAGGCCGTTGAAGTTGATCGGGGCGGCGGTCCCGGCGTAGAGCTCGACGTCGGTCACCTCCGGGACCGTAGCGAGGTGGCCGGCGAGATCCCGGGCGACCCTCCGCGTGGTCTCGAGCGTCGTCCCCTCCGGCATGTCGACCATCACCTGGAGCTCGCTCTTGTTGTCGAACGGGAGCATCTTGACCTCGACCCAGCGCAGCGGGAAGAACGCGACCGCGAGCAGGAGCAGGGCGGCGACGGTGCCCAGGAAGGCCCGGCGCCGCGCCGGGCGCTCGAGGAGCGGCCGCAGGATGCGCCGGTAGACGCGGTAGGTGCGGGTTCCTTCGACCCCCTCCTCCTCCGGCTCGCCCTCCCCCTGGCGCCGGAGCAAGCGATAGGCGAACCAGGGGGCGATCACCAGAGCGACCGCCAGGGAGAAGGTCATGGCGAGCGCCGCGCCCACCGGCATGGGCCGCATGTAGGGGCCCATCAAACCGCGGACGAAGGCCATGGGGAGGACCGCGGCAATCACCGTCAGGGTGGCGAGGATCGTCGGGTTGCCGACCTCGTCGACCGCCTCGATCGCCGCCTGGAGCGGCGGCAGGCGCCGCTCGCGGAGGTGGCGGACGATGTTCTCGACCACGATGATCGAGTCGTCGACCACGATGCCGGTGACGAAGACGAGCGCGAAGAGGGTCACCCGGTTCAGGGTGTAGCCGAAGCCGTAGTAGACGAACAGCGTCAGGGCGAAAGAGACCGGCACCGACAGGAAGACCACCAGCGCGCCGCGCCAGCCGAGAGCGAGGCCGATCACCACCGTGACCGAGAGGATCGCGAACAGGAGGTGGACCAAGAGCTCGTTCGCCTTTTCAGTGGCGGTCGCGCCGTAGTCCCGGGTCACCGTCACCTCGACGCCGTCGGGTATCAGGCTGCGCTCGAGGTCGGCGAGGGCCGCCTTCACCTGGCCGACCACCCGCTGGGCGTCGGCACCCTTGCGCTTGGCGATCGCCAGGGTCACCGCGGGGAAGGCCTCGCCAGCCGCCGCCGGCCGCTCGATCCCCTTCCCCGCGGCCGCCGGGCCGGCGACGAAGTCGACGTAGGAGCCGGGCTCGGCCGGGCCGTCCAGGATCTCCCCGACCTCCCGCAGATGGGTCGGGCGCCCGTCGCTCACTCCCACGACCAGCTCCGCCACCTCCGCGGCCGAGGCGAGGAAGGCCCCGGTCTCGACCAGAACCTCGCGGTTCCCGCGCTCGGCGACGCCGGCGGGAGCGGCTGCGTTCTGGACGCCGATCGCCTGGGCGACCGCCGCCGCGTCGAGGCCGTGGGCGGCTAGGCGCCCCGGGTCGAGGCGGACCCGGAGCGCCCGCGGGCTGCCGCCGTGCAGGCTGGTCTCGGAGACGTCCGGGATCTTGGCCAGCTCGCGGGCGAGCTCGGCCGCGATCCGGCGCAGACCGAAGCCGTCGTAGCGGTCGCTCCACAGGGTCAAGGTGAGGATCGGCACGTCGTCGATCGAGCGCAGCCTGACCAGCGGGAAGCCGACCCCGGCGGCGATCTGGTCAAGGCCGGAAGCCACCTTCTCGTAAACCCCGACCAGGCTCTCCTGCGGGTTCGCCCCGACCAGGAAGCGCACGGTGACCAGGGCGCCGTGGGGCCGCGACACCGAGTACACGTACTCGACGCCGGGGATCTCCCACATCCGCTTCTCTAGCGGTACCGTGACCCGGGACTCGACCTCCGCAGGGGAGGCGCCGGGCATCCCGACGAACAGGTCGACGATCGGAACTACGATCTGGGGCTCTTCCTCGCGCGGGGTGAGCGAGACCGCGAGAGCCCCCAGGGCGAGGGCGGCGACCACCAGCAGCGGGGTGAGCTTCGAGCCGATCGAGAACCGGCCGATGCGCCCGGCCGGGCCGAGGCCGGGGCTCATCGGCGAGCCTCGACCGGGACGCCGTCCGCGAGCCCGGCCGGGGGCTCGACGACGTAGCTCTCACCCGGGTCGAGGCCCGAAAGCACCGCCACCTCGTCCCCCCGGGTCTCGCCGATCCGGACCCAGCGCAGGCGGGCGGTCGCCGGACCGGTCACCGGCTCGCCTCCCTCCGGCCGACCGCCGTCGACCACGAACACCCCCTCGAGCCCGCCGCGCCTGACGATGGCGCTCCGCGGTACCAGGAGCATCGGGCGCGTGGCCTTCCGGGGCAGGGTGACGCGGGCGAACATCCCCGACTTGAGCGCCCCGTCCGGGTTGGGCAGGGCGATCTCGAAGCGGAAGGTCCGGGAGAGGCGGTCGCCCGCGGGGACGATCCGCTCGATCTGGCCGTCGGCCCGATACCCCGTCGCCTCCACCTCCACCAGCGCCCGGTCGCCGGGCGCGAAGCCGAGGACCTCGCTCTCGGGAACCTCGGCCACCACCTTCGCCGGATCGAGGTCCTCGACGGTGTAGAGCGCCCGGCCGGGCTGGACCATGTCGCCCACCTCCACCGCCTTCGCCACCACCCAACCGTCGAGCGGGCTGCGGATCTCGGCGTAGCCGAGGACGACGCGCGCCGCCGCCAGGCTCGCCCGCGCCTGCTCCACCCCGGCCTCGGCGGTCCGCCAGGCCGAGGTCGCGTCCTCGAGGTTCTTGGCGGTCGCCGACCCCCGGGCGTGGAGCTCGGTCATCCGGGCGTGCTGGGCGCGGGCGTTCTCGAGCTGCGCCTCGGCGCCGGCCACCACCGCCTCGGCCTGACGGGCTGCGGCCTGGAGATCGCGGCTCTCGAGGCGGGCCAGGAGCTGCCCGGCGGCGACTGCCTCGCCTTCGACCACGGGGGCCTGGTCGACGCGGCCCAGGATCTTCGTACCGGGCGTAGCCCGGCGGGATGGCTCCACGGTGCCGGTGGCGACCACCTCGGAAGCCACCTCACGATAGGCGGCGGTAGCGACCGTGACGACGGTCGACGGCGCCGTGGCGGCCGTGACCCGCTCGGGATCGGCCTCGCCGCCGCAGCCCGCGCTCCCCCCCAGGACCGCGAGCACCGAGGCCACCGCCAGCGCCCGGCGGCGTCGCCGGAAGCCGCGGCGCCCGTCGACGGCTCGCCGCCGCCCGCCGCCCGGTGGATTTCGCAGAGTCGGTTCGAGCTCAGTCACGGGGATCTCCTCCTAGAGCCGCCCCAGCGCAAGGTCCAGCTCGCCGAGGGCCATCACCACACCCCGCCGCGCCTTGAGCTCACGGGAGCGGGAGCCGGCGAGGAGGCTCTCGACCTCGAGCAGCTCCAGGATCGTGGTCATCCCCTCGCGGTAGCGATCCTGGACGATGACGGCACTCCGCTCGGCGAGGGCGACGGCCTCCCGGGCCTGGCGCCAGCGCAGCCGCGCCGTGGCGAGCCCCCTGCGGGCGGCCTCCACCTCCAGCTCCGCGACTCGGCGGTTGTGGTCGGCCAGGCGCTCGGCCTGCTCGAGCCTGGCCTGGGCGCCCTCCACGCGCGCCGCGGTCGCGAAGCCGTCGAAGCCGGTCCAGGTGAGGCCCAGGCCGATCGACCAGTGGCTCCCCGGAGAGTCGGAAGGCTCCTCGGCCTCAGCGGCGTAGCTCCCGCCCCAGCCGACTTCGGGGAGGCGCCCGGCCCGCGCCGCGCCGAGGGCGGCGTGCGCCGCTTCGACCCAGGCCCGCGCCGCCAGCAGGTCCGGCCGCCGATCGAGGGCTGCCTCGGTCTCCAGGGTCACCTCCTCGATCGCGACCTCGTTCGCCGCCCCGTCGAGCTCCGGGGCTTCGAAGGCCTCCGGGAGCCGGTCGGGCAGGGCGATCGGGCTGTCGAGCTCCCGGCCCAGCTCCAGGTTGAGCGACGCCGCCGCTACCGCGGCGTCGCGCTCGGCCTCGGCCAGGACCGCCTCGGCCTCGCTCTGCCGCAGCCGCGCCTGGAGGACGTCCGACTCCACCACCAGCCCGGTCTCGAACCGGTCCCCCGCCA
>DATKCC010000368.1:0-2271 GCA_035513375.1 Thermoanaerobaculia bacterium
TGCGCACCCAGCCGCCGACGAAGAGCACGAGAGCGGCGCCGATGATGGCGAGAAGTAGGGTCAGGTCGAGGGCCAAGGGCCGTGCCTCCAGCAGCTTGCGCTCGGTAGCGTAGCAGCGACGGACCCCGAGGCGCGGGAAGAAGGCGGCGTGGCGCTGGGCTCGCGCGGAGCCTCGGCGGGGCCGCCTCGAGCCGGCGAGAGCGACGGCAAGCGATGCTACCGCGAGGGCGAGGGGTGTGCGATGGCCAGGAGACTGCGATTGGTCTACACTCGGAATCCGGAGTCGTATTTACGAGAAGGCTCGGACGATGTTCCCGATTCAGGAAACGGCTCCTCGGCGCAGCCCGCCGGACAGCGACCGGATGCCGGAGGAGATTCTCCAGCTCTTGAGCCTCCATCCGGAGCCGGTCCGCCGGCAGGCGAGCACCGAGTACCTGCAAGTGCCCCGCGCCAAGGGCGCCGGTTCCCGCCAAGACTAGAGCCGATGGCCCACTCAGGATGAAGCAGCTCCGAGCCCTGACCCGCTTCGTCGAGCGCTTGCGCGGCCGCGCCGAGCCGCCACCGACCGAGGAGAGCCTGGCCCGCGACGCCTGGCTGATGGCCAACGTGCGCGATTCGGTGATCGTCACCGACCTCGGGGGCAACGTCACCTACTGGAACGAGGGGGCGACCCGGATCTTCGGCTGGACCGCCGGCGAGATGCTCGGCCGGCCGCTGGTCGAACGCTACCCGGAGGAGGCGCGGGAGCAGGTGGCGGAGCTCACCCGCCGGATCGCCGCCGGCGAGGAGTTCTCCGGCGAGCTCGAGGACTACCGCAAGGACGGCTCCAGGGTGTGGATCGACGCCCGGGTGGCGCGGGTCACCGACGACGCCGGCAGGCCGATCGGCGTCATGGGGGTCTCCCACGACGTCACCGCCCGCCGCCAGGCCGAGGCCGAGCGCGACCTCCTGCTGGTCCGGCTCCGCCTCCAGATCGAGCGCATGCCGCTGGCCTACCTGCTGTTCGACGACGAGCTCCGCCTGATCGACTGGAGCTCCGCCGCGGAGCGGATCTTCGGCTACCGCAAGGAGGAGGTCCTGGGCATGGGCTGGCCCTACGACAAGATCCTCCCGCCCGGGCAACGACCGAGAGTTGAGGAGAACCTCGCCCGCCTGCGTGCCGGCGACATGGCCGCGCACGCGGTCAACAAGAACCTGACCAAGGAGGGCCGGACGATCATCTGCGAGTGGTACAACACGCCCCTGTTCGACAGCGAGGGGAGCTTCCTGGGGTTCATCTCCCTCGCCCAGGACGTCACCGAGCAGCGGCGGCTGGAGGAGCGGTACCGGCAGGCCCAGAAGATGGAGGCGATCGGCCTGCTCGCAGGCGGCGTGGCCCACGACTTCAACAACCTGCTGACGGTGATCAACGGCTACAGCGAGCTGCTCTACCGCAGCCTCCGCGAGACCGAGCCCGCGCGGGCCATGGTCGAGCAGGTGCGGAAGGCCGGCGATCGGGCGGCCGGCCTGATCCGCCAGCTCCTGAGCTTCAGCCGCCGCCAGGTCGTCGCCCCGCAGGTGCTCGACCTCAACGAGGTGTTGAGCGACGTCGAGAAGATGCTTCGCCGGATCATCGGCGAGGATGTGGAGCTGACGACGGTGCTCGGGTCGGACCTGGGCTCGGTCAGGGCCGACCTCGGTGAGGTCGAGCAGGTGATCATGAACCTGGCGGTCAACGCTCGCGACGCCATGCCCCAGGGCGGCGAGCTCACCGTCGAGACGCGCAACGTCGAGCTCGACGAGACCTACGCCCGCACCCACCCCGAGACCCGGCCCGGCCGCCACGTGCTGCTGGCGGTTCGCGACACCGGCTGCGGCATGAGCGCCGAGGTCCGGGCGAAGGCCTTCGAGCCGTTCTTCACCACCAAGGCCACCGGCCAGGGGACCGGCCTCGGGCTAGCCGCCGTCTACGGCATCGTCCGGCAGGCCGACGGCCATATCGAGGTCTCGAGCGAGCCCGGCGCCGGCTCCGCCTTCGAGATCTACTTGCCCCGCGTCGATGAGCCCGCGGCGGTGCCGAGGCCCCGAAAGGTGCGCGAGCTTCTGGACGGCCCCTGAGCCGGGGACCGACCGCGAAGCGCTCCGATGCCCTCCCTTCGCCCGCTCTTGCCCCTGACCGCGGTCCTGCTCGGCGCCGCCGCCGGCCTGGGCGCCTTCACCTTCGGCTACGCCAAGGGGTACTCGTACCTCACCAACGACCCGGCCGCGTGCGCGAACTGCCACCTGATGGAC
>DATKCC010000369.1:0-4186 GCA_035513375.1 Thermoanaerobaculia bacterium
CCGGTAGAGCGGCGGGAAGTCGGCCAGGCGCCGGTGGGCGGCGAGGGACGGGAAGACGACGAGCAGCGCTCCGGCGGGCAGGAAGTTCTCCGGCCGCTCGCCGAAGTGGAGCCAGTGGCAGCCGCTCCAGGCGCTGGTCTCGGCGGCAAGCCAGCCGACGAAGGCGAGGATGCCGGCGGCCAGGAGGAGCCGCAGGCCGTAGGCGTAGGCGAGGAGGAAGCCGAAGGCGGCCCAGGCGAGGAGGTAGGCGTCCGACGGCCGGGCGTTGAAGACCTGGCCGAGCGCCGAGACGTCGAGCACGAAGGCGGCGAAGGCGACGAGGCCCGCGAGCGTCGCGAAGTAGCCGCTCCGCTCGCGCCGGGCGGCGAGCTCGGTGGCGCCGAGGGCGAGGAGCGGCGCCGCGAGCAGGATCGCCACCTGGGCCGCGGTGGGAACGAGCCCCCAGATCCGGTAGAAGAACAGCACCGCGCTCGCCGCGAGCGCCAGGGCGCCGAGGAAGGCGGCGATCCGCATCCCCCGCGAGAGCCCCTTCTCGCCGGGGGTGACGTCGACCTCGAAGCGCTCGGCGAGATCTCCGAGGAGCCGGTCGTGGTGGGCCGCGACCCGCGCCCGCGCCTCCGGGTCGAGCGCCGCCACCCCTTGGCGCTCCAGCGCCTCGAGCTCGGCCCGGAACGCCACTACCCGGTCGGCCCGCCGCTGGGCGGCGACCCGCGATTCGGGCTCCGGCTCCCCCTCGGCGCTCGAGCTGTGGCGGCGAGGCGGGCCGGGCGTTCGCGTCCTCATCTCCCTCTCCTACGGGGCTGGAACCCAATCGTCTCATGAACCGGGGTCCTCTGGGCAGGAAGTGGGTTGCTTCGGCGGGTGGTGACGAGTATCATTCGTCCCGAATGCATTCTTCGCACGAATAGTCTCGACAAGCACGGTTCCCGATGGTTGCGAGCCCCGACGATCCCGCGCGTTCGATTCCCCTCCGGCCGGTGGAGCTCCAGATCCTGCTGGTCCTGGCCGAGGGAGAGGCGCACGGGTATCACGTGATCCGGCGCACGAGGGAGCGGACCGAGGGTGCGGTCGATCTGCTCCCGGGCACCCTCTACCGGGCCCTCCAGCGGCTGGAGGCCCAGGGCTGGGTACGCCGGACCGAAGGACCGCTCGAGGTCGAGCTCGAAGATCCACGGCGTCGTTACTACGTGCTCACGGAGCCGGGCCGGCGGGTAGTGGCCGCCGAGCTCCGTCGGCTGGACCACCTCGTGCGGGTCGGGCGGGAGCTCGACCTGCTGGGACCGGAGACGGTATGACGGGCGCTCCGCCGAGCGCCTTGGCGCGGTGGCTGTATCGCCGTCTTCTCCGTGCCTACCCTTCAGACCTTCGCTCCGCCTATGGGCAGGAGATGGAGCAGACCTTCGCCGACCTCTGCGCCGAGGCCCGTGGGCGGGGGCCCGCGCGGCTGGCGGTTCTCTGGGCGAGGGTTGTCCAGGACGCCCTGGTCCAGGGAGCCGGCGCCAGGCTGGCGAGCCGGCGCCGCGCCTGGCGGACCGCGCCGCGACCCCGAAAGGAGGCCAGAACGATGTCCTTCGCCATCGACGCCCGTCACGCCCTCCGCACGCTCAGGATGCGCCCCGCGTTCACCGCCGTCGCCCTCTCGACGCTCGCCCTCGGCATCGGCTCCAGCGCCGCGATGTTCAGCGTCGTGGACACGATCCTCGTCCGGTCGCTGCCCTACCCGGAGGCCGAGGAGCTGATGCTGGTGATGGAGGCCGGCGAGGGCGCCGAGTCGATGTGGCCCTCGTTCCAGAACTTCGTCGACTGGCGGGACGGGACCGGCGCCTTCGAGACCATGGCCGCCTTCACCTTTCCGGCGTCGGTCACCGTGCTCGGTCCTCCCGAGCCGAGCCGGGTCGAGGCGGTGGGGGTGACCCGGGGGTTCTTCGAGCTGCTCGGCGTCCGACCCGAGCGCGGAAGGAGCTTCGGCGCTTGGGAGCACCGCGCCGGGGCGACTCGGGCGGCCGTCGTGAGCCACGGCTTCTGGCGGGAAAACCTCGCGGGCGCCCAGGACCTGTCTTCGGTCGTGCTCGAGATGGGCGGCGAGGCCCATTCGGTCGTCGGAGTCATGCCGGCGGGCTTTCGTCTGCTCGGCGATCCGGAGGTCTGGTACGCGCTCGAAGCCACCGGGCAGACGAGCGTGCGCGGCGCCCACTGGCTGCGGGCGGTGGGTAGGTTGCGCGACGGGGTGAGCGTGGCGGAGGCCGACCGGGACCTCGACCGCATCACCGAGCGGATCCAGCAGGCCTACGTGGGGGAGACCCAGGCGGTGGGGGCCCACGTCCAGCCGCTCCGGGAGGTGGTCACCGGAGCCGCCCGCAAGCCGCTGCTGCTCCTCATGGGCGCGGCCCTTCTGGTGCTCCTGGTCGCCTGCACCAACGTGTCGAGCATGCTTCTGGCGCGCGCCGCACGGCGCCAGGGCGAGGTGAGCGTGCGGGCGGCGCTGGGCGCGAGCCGGAGCCGGATCGTCCGGCAGCTCCTCAGCGAGAGCCTGGTCATGGCCGCGCTCGGCGGGGTGGCCGGGACGGCCGTAGCATACGCCGCCCTCCGCGTACTCATCGCCGTCGCTCCCGCGAGCCTGCCCCGGCTCGACGAGGTGACCCTGGACCCGAGGGCGCTCCTGTTCACGGCCGCCGTCTCGCTGGCGTCGGTCCTCGCCTTCGGTCTGGCGCCCGCCCTCTGGGGGGCGGGCCGCGGCACGGCGCAGCGCCTCAGATCGGCCGGCGCCGGCGGCGTGTCGAGCCATCCGCTGTGGCGGGGGTTGGTCGCCCTGGAAGCGGCGCTCGCCGTCCTCCTTCTGGTGGGAACGGGCCTGCTGCTTCGGAGCTTCGCCAACATCGTCGGCGCCGATACCGGGTTCGCTGCCGAGGGCGTGGCGCTCGCGGAAGTCTCCCTGCCGGCGGGCCGATACGGGAGTGAGCAGGACATGGCCCGATTCTTCCGGCTCGCGCTGGCGGAGGTCGAGTCGCTTCCCGGGGTGGAGCGCGCCGGGCTCGTGACCTGGCTGCCGATCGACTCCGGCAACTACCTGGGGCCGTTCGAGCTCGAGGACGGCCGGCGGACCGAGGAGGCGGTGGGTTACCGGGTCGCGAGCGGCGGCTATTTCGAGGCGATGGGCATCGAGCTTCTGGCGGGAAGATCGTTCGACGAGCCCGCGGCGCCGGGCGGGCACGAGGTGGTGGTCAACCGCTCCCTGGCCGAGCGCTACTGGCCGGGAGAGAACCCGCTGGGACGCCGGATGAGGGCGCCTGGGATGGACGCGCACAACGACGAGTGGCTCACCGTGGTGGGGATGGTGGGCGAGGCCCGCCACTGGCGCCGGGCGCCCGGCTCGCAGCCGGAGTACTACGTGCACTACGCCCAGCGCGCCTATCACGCGGGATCGAACGCGTATCTCGTGGCGCGGACCGAGGGCCGGCCCGAGCCTCTGCTCGGCGCCCTCCGGTCACGGCTGCGCGCCGTCGATGCGAACGTCCCGGTACGGGTCTCCACGCTCGCCTCGGAGCTCGAGGGCGACCTGGTCGACCGGCGCTTCGCGCTGCTGCTGCTTTCCTCCTTCGCCGTCCTCGCCCTGGTCCTGACCTCGGTCGGGATCTACGGCGTGGTCGCCTTCGCCGTGGCGGCTCGCGCCCGGGAGATGGGGATCCGCCTGAGCCTGGGAGCCAGCCGGGCACGGCTTCGCATCGAGGTGCTGATGCGCTCGCTGACCTCGGTGGCGGCCGGCCTCGCGGCCGGGCTGGCGCTCGCCCTGGGCCTCTCGCGGCTCCTCCGCGGGCTGCTGTATGAGGTCCCGGCCACCGACGTGGCCACGCTCTCGGCCGCCGTCGCCACGGTCCTCGCCGCGGCCCTCCTGGCCTCGTGGATCCCCGCCGAGCGGGCGGGCCGGGTCGACCCGGCAGCCATCGTCAGGGAGCCCTGAAGCGCTCGGCGAGGAGGGCGAGGATCGCGCCCGCCTCCTCCCCCGGGAGCGCGGTATGGTCCTCCCGTGGCGGACGAGGGTCCGCCTCGCCCGCCGGGAACGAAACCGGCGTGGGTTCCGGTTAGATCCAGGCGATGGCCGACCGCGTCTGGGAGGACGCCTCCCGCACGCTGCGCATGAGTGCGCCGTTCGCGCGGCTCCGCGCGGAGCTGGGGGACGTGGTGCGCC
>DATKCC010000370.1:0-4077 GCA_035513375.1 Thermoanaerobaculia bacterium
GCCCGGAGCTCCTCGGGGCGCCGCCGGCCGCGGCCGACCTCGATCAGGGTGCCGACCAGGGAGCGAACCATGCCGCGCAGGAACCCCTCGCCGGCGATGCGGAAGCGGAGCTCGCCCTCGGCCTCCAGCCACTCGGCCGCCGTGATCCGGCGCCAGGGCTGGCGGTGGGCGCCGCCGGCCAGGGCGAAGGCCGAGAAGTCGTGGCATCCGGGCAGCGCCGCCGCCGCCAGGCGCATCGCCGTGAGGTCGAGCCGGCCAGCCGTTCGCACGACGAACGGCGCATCGAGCGGCGACATCACCTCCGCGCGGCGGAGCCGGTAGAGGTAGACCTTGCCGGCGGCGTGCTTGCGCGCGTGGAAGCCTTCGGCCACCCGGTGAGCGGCCATCACCCGGATGTCCTCGGGCAAGAAGTGGTTGGCGCCGTGGACAAGCGCCCGGAGGGCGGCCTCCGGGGCGAAGGCGACCGGCAGCTCCAGATGGGCGGCCTGGGCGCGGGCGTGGACCCCGGCGTCGGTGCGGCTGGCCCCGACCACCCGGATCGGCCGGGTGGTTTCGCCCCGCCCCGCCCTCGCCCCGGAGGAAAGCAGCCGCGCGAGCGCCTCCTCGACCACCTGCTGGACGCCCAGCGCATTCGCCTGCCGCTGCCAGCCGGCGTAAGCGCCGCCCCGGTAGGAGAGGATCAGGCGGTACGCCATGGGCGGAAGCTCGGGACGAAGAGCCAGGCGGCGGCCGGAGGGCCCCAGACCGCCAGCCAGACCCAGGGGAACGGCTCCGCCGCAAGCGGCCCCGCCGGCGCTGCCAGGTAAGCGAGTGGCGCCGCCGCCGCGGCCAGCAGCCAGGCGCGGTGGCCGGCGAGAGCGGCCCAGGGGAGCACCCAGAGGAGGTACCAGGGATAGACCGTCGCCGCGGCAAGGACCGCCGCGGCGACGAGCTTGCCCGTCCCGGCCACCGGGTCCGCGAGCCGTGCGGGTGAGAGGGCGGAGCGAGCGACCGCCGCGGCCAGCAGGAGCGCCAGCCCCACCTTGGCCAGCAGCCTGGGGTACACATAGGGGTAGACCGGGTCCATCAGCTCGTAGCGGCCGGTCCACTCCTCGACCCGGTCGAGCCCGGCCGCCAGCCAACGGTCGGCGCCGGCGGCGCCGAGCAAGCGCCAGCCGGGCTCGTACAGGGGCCCGTCGAACTCCCACGAAACACCGTAGGCGACGAGCCCCGGCGGCACCCCCCCGGTCGCCGTCACCACCGGGACGATGGCCGCCGCGAGGAGGGCACCCGCCACCACCAGGAGGAGCAGGGGCCGCCGGCTCTGGCGCGCCCACATAGGGAGCGCCAGGAGGGGCACCAGCTTGGCGAGGGCTCCGGCCGCCGCCGCCACCCCGGCCGCGGCGGCCGCCCGCCACTCGCCGGCCGCGCCGCCGCGGGAGCGGACGACCAGCAGGACCGCCGCCACGGCCGCCGCCACCCCCAGGGCGTCGACGTGCCCCATGCCGGCGGTCTCGACCACCACCAGCGGGTTCCAGGCGTACCACGCCACCCGGGCGGGAGGCAGGCCGCAGCGCCGCGCGAGCGCCAGGAGGGCGGCGCAACCGGCGAGGTCCGCCGCCGCGATCAGCAGCTTCCAGGCAGCGAGCGGCGCCGGGGTCGCCGCCGCCAGGGCGAAGAGACCGAGGGCGAGCGGCGGGTAGACCGTCGGCACTTCCGGGTGCTCGATCCGGAGCCAGCGCGCCTCGCCGAGCTCCAGGCGGAGCCGAGCCAGCGCCGGGTCCGCCGGGGCGAGCCGGTAGGGGTTCTCGCCAGCGAGCAGGACCCGGCCGTCCCAGAGGTAACGGTGGACGTCCCCGGAGAGGGTCGGCGCGAGCGGCAGGGCGAAGATGCGTAGCAGGGCGGCCACCGCTAGAATCGCCAGGAACGACGGCGAGGGCGAGGCGGCGGCGTGGCCTTCCGGCCCGCCCGGGACCACCCGGCCGAGGCGCCGGACGGCGAGCAGGAGGGCGGCCGAGGCGGCTGCGAGCAGGACCGGGAGGGCACCCGGGGCGCGCTCGGAGAGCGGGCCCCATACGACCGGGAACACCGCCACGACCGTAATCAGGGGAAAGGCGGCGCGACCCGTCGCCCGGAGGCAAGACCATGGACCCGGCCGCCTCGCACTGGACGACGGCTCTTCTGGCACTGTATTACCTCATTCTGGGAGTGCTCGCCCTATACGGGTTGCACCGGCTGGTCCTGGTGTCGGTATGGTGGCGCAACCGGCACCGTGGGCGGCCGGCGCCGCCCCCGCCCTCCGACTGGCCCAGGGTCACGGTCCAACTGCCACTCTACAACGAGCTCTACGTCGCCGAGCGGCTGATCGCGGCCGTCTGTGCCTTCGACTACCCCCGGAACCGGCTGGAGGTCCAGGTGCTCGACGACTCGACCGACGAGACCCGGGAGCTGGTGGCGCGGGCGGTCGAGCGGGCGCGGGCGCAGGGGCTCGACGTCCACCACCTCCATCGCACCGACCGGGCCGGCTACAAGGCCGGGGCGCTGGCGGCCGGGCTCGAGCGCGCGGCGGGCGAGCTGGTGGCGGTGTTCGACGCCGACTTCGTCCCCGCTCCGGACTTCCTCCGCCGAACGGTCCCCTGGTTCAGCGACCCCGGTATCGGCATGGTCCAGGCCCGCTGGGACCACCTCAACCGCCGCTACTCGCTCCTTACCCGGGTCCAGGCCCTCCTCCTCGACGGCCACTTCCGGATCGAGCACGCGGCGCGGAACCGGAGCGGCTGCTTCTTCAACTTCAACGGCACCGCCGGGGTCTGGCGGCGCCGGGCGATCGAGGACGCCGGGGGCTGGAGCGCCGATACCCTGACCGAGGACCTCGACCTCTCCTATCGGGCGCAGCTCGCCGGCTGGCGGTTTCTCTACCTCGGCGACCTCGGGGTGCCCTCCGAGCTGCCGATCGACGCCGACGGCTTCAAGAGCCAGCAGCACCGGTGGGCCCGGGGCTCGATCCAGACCGGGCGCAAGCTCCTGCCCCGGATCCTGCTGGCGCCGGTAGCGATCCGGGTCAAGCTCGAAGCCTGCGTCCACCTGACGAACAACCTGGCCTACCCGCTGATGGTCCTGCTCTCGGTCCTGGTCTTCCCGGCGATGGTCCTGCGGCGTGGCGGCGGCCTGGGCGAAGTCCTCCTGATCGATCTGCCGCTATTCCTGGGCGCCACGGTCTCGGTGCTGGTCTTCTACGCCGCGAGCCAGGCTGCGGAGGGGGGTCCGGCGGGCGTGGGAGGGCGCTTTCGCGAGCTGCGCTGCCTGCCGGCCCTGCTGGGGCTGGGGATCGGCCTCTCGCTCTCGAACGCTTGGGCCGCGGTAGGCGGGCTCTTCACCCGCGGCGGCGCCTTCGTCCGGACGCCCAAGCATCGGATCGAGGACGGCGCGCCAGAGGATGGCGCCACGGTCGCGGGGCGGCGCCTGCGCTACCGCTCCGGGGCGAGCGTGACCTCTCTGCTCGAGGGTCTCTTCGCCCTCTACTTCGCCGGCGCCTTCCTCCTCGCCGTCCGCTGTGGCATGTGGCTGTCGCTCCCCTTCCTCGCCCTCTTCCTCCACGGCTACGGCTGGCTGCTCGGGCTGACCTTGGCGTCCGCCTGGCCGCGGCGTCCTCGAGCCGAGCAACCCCGCCTCGACGGCGGCGGGCTCGCGGTCGAGAACTGAGCGCCCCGGAGGTAGAATCCGAGGATGGCCACGCTGGAGCGTAGCGCCCCCGGCACGGTGCGCCTCCGCCCGGCGGTGCCGGCGGACGCCGAGCTCTTGAAGCGCTGGCGGGGCGAGTGGTCGGTTCGGCGCTTCCAGCCGCTCCACGAGCTCACCCTCTCCCAGCTGCGCTCCGACGTCGCCTCCCAGCGCCTGCGGGACCTCTACCGGGGGCGCGGCGAGAAGTTCCAGTGGATCGTCGAGGAGGACGGCTTAGCGGCCGGCTGGATCACCCTGGTGGTCTCGAACTGGGAGCACGGGCTCTCCGAGGTCGGCTACGCGCTCTCGACCGACCACCAGGGGCGCGGCGTGATGCGCCGGGCGCTCGAGATTCTCCTGGCGGACCTCTTCGCCCAG
>DATKCC010000371.1:0-3067 GCA_035513375.1 Thermoanaerobaculia bacterium
TCCTCGACCAGGAGCAGGATCGCCGCCGCGGTGAACTGCTTGGTGATCGAGCCCAGCCGGAACACCATGTCCGGGGCGATCGGCACGCCCAGCTCCAGGTGCGCCATGCCGTAGCCTCGGCGCAGGATCACCTCGCCGCCCTTCTCGACCAGCACCGCGGCGCCCGGGCCGTCGGCCGGGTAGGCGGCGGCGAAGGCGGCGTCGAGCTCCGCGGCGAGCGCGCCGCGCTCGCCGCCCGGCGTCGTCTGCGTGGCGATGCCAGGCACGGACGCCGAGAGGGCGATGGCGGCCAGGGTGACGAGCACTATGCGGCGGAGGGACGGGTCGGTCTGCCGGGTGAGGCTCACCTTGGACCTCCTCGCGACGGTGATTCGGGGTCGGCCGGCTCCGGGCACCGGGCCGGTGTCTCCAACTATACGCTGGCCGGGACGCGAGGCTGACCCCCCGGCCACCGCGGAGCCCACCGGGTAGACTATCCGCAGTCCGTTCGCCGGCGAGCGCGATCCTCAAGCCCCCTGTGACCCAGCCCCCCCGCCAGGATGTCGTCGCCGTCATCCCGGGCTACCAGTGCGCGGTCACCATCGGGGAGGTGGTCGAGGGGGTGCTCAGGCACCTGGCGCGGGTGGTGGTGGTCGACGACGGCTCGACCGACGGCACCGGCGAGGCCGCGGCGGCGGTCGGCGCCGAGGTGATCCGGAACCCGCGTAACCGAGGCAAGGGGCACGCCCTCCGGCGCGGCTTCATCGAGGTGCTCGACCGGCGCGCGGTGGGGGAGTGGGCAGCCGTCGAAGCCGTGGCCATGGTCGACGGTGACGGCCAGCACGCTCCGGACGACCTGCCGGTGCTGCTGGCGGCCTGGGACGAGGGAACCTACGACCTCATCGTGGGCGGCCGCCTCAAGGACCGGGCGGCGATCCCTCCGCACCGCTACTGGACCAACCGGATCGGTACCGGTCTCCTGTCCTCGATCACCGGCGTCGCCCTCGAGGACAGCCAGTCGGGCTACCGCCTCCTCGCGACCGACCTCCTGGAACGGCTCGACCTGCGCTCGGACGGCTACGCTATCGAGAGCGAGATGCTGATCAAGTCAGCCCGCCGCGGCGCCCGCCTCGGCCAGGTCCGGATCCGGACCATCTACCACGACCGGGTCCCCAGCTTCTACCGCCCGGTCCGCGACACCGTGGCGATCACCCTCGCCTCGGCCTACCACCGGCTGTTCGACCGGGGGTGAAGGGGGAGGCGCCCGCGCGCCCCCGCAGGCCTCGGTCCGCCTACGACCTGTCCTGGCGCTGCTTGAGCTTCTCGAAGGCGGCGGCGAGGGTGGTCAAGCCGGAGCCGAGCTTGTCCTCGGTCTTCTGCTTGAAGTCACGGTAGTCGGTCCGGGAGCCTTCGACCTTGGCGCCCTCGGGCAGCAGGGTGATCCGCTTGCGCTTGGGCTCGATCCGGCCGACCTGGACCTTGACCTCCGAGCCCGGCGGGAAGGCCCGGCCGGGGTGGGCGCCGCGGGGGAGCTTGAGCTCCGAGCTCGGCATCAGGCCGGTCAGCCCCGGCTCGAGGTTGACGAAGACGCCGAAGGCGGCAACCTCCTCGACCCTGCCGGTGACCACCTCGCCCTCGGGGTAGCGCTTCTCGACCCCCTTCCACGGGTCCGAAGTCGCTACCTCGCGCAGCGAGAGCGAGATCCGCCGGCGCTTGCCGTCGACCTCCTTGATCCACCCGGAGACCTCCTTGGCGGGCTGGAAGGCCTCGTCCTCCAGGGTCTTCCCGGGCGGCAGCGCCGAGAGGTGGACCAGCCCCTCGATCCCCGGCTCGAGCTCGACGAAGACCCCGAACTCGGTCTTGCCGGTGATCTTCCCGGTGAAGGCCTCGCCCCGGGGGTATTTCGCCGCCATCTCCTTCCAGGGGTCGGGCTCCAGGGCCTTCATCGAAAGGGAGATGCGCTTGCCCTCCTCCTCGATCTTCAGCACCTTGACCTTCACCCGCTGGCCCTTCTTGACCACGTCCTTCGGCTGGGTGACAGCGCGGTGCGCGAGCTCCGAGACGTGGACCAGGCCCTCGAGGCCGCCTCCGAGGTCGACGAAGGCGCCGAACCCGGTGAGCGACGAGATCTGCCCCTCGAGCTCGGCGCCGACCTGGAGCTTCTCCCGGACCTTGGCCGCCATGCGCGTGCGCTCCTCCTCGACGATCTTGACCCGCGAGAGGACGAAGCGGTTGCCCTTGGCCCGGTGCTCGAGGACGTGGAAGCGGTAGGTCTTCTCGATGTACTTCTTCGGCGCCTTCGGGTTGCCGAGGTCGATCTCGGAGCGCGGGCAGAAGGCGAGCAGGCCGTCGATCAGCACGTGGTAGCCGCCCTGGTTCCAGCCGAACACCTTGCCCTGCACCGGCGTGCCGGTCGCGATGGCCTCCAGGAGACGGAGTGCGACCGGGTCGGTCGGCATGGCGGCCGGCTCCTCGGGCACCGCCGCCGCGGGCTCGGCCGGCGCCTCGGGCTGGGAAGGCTCCTCGGCCGCCACCGGTTCCGACGCAGGCTCAGCGGCGGGAGCTACCTCGGCCGCCTGCACAGGGTCGGCCGGCTGGGACGCTTCCGGCACCGCTTCCGGGGCGGGCTCAGCGTCGAGGGCCGCCTCGGCCGCCAGCTCAGGCTCGACCCACGGGGTCACCTCCGCCAGCGGCTCCGGCGCGGACTCCTCGGCGGCGCCCCCGTCGGCCGCCACGGCGGGTTCCGGCGCCGCGCTCGGCTCCGGGGCCGCCTCGGCGGCCGGCGCCTGGGGCGTCTCCTCGGCGGTCTCGGGAGGCGGCGCCTCGGCGTCCTCGGTGGCCGGGATCGGCGGGGTCTCTTCGTGGTTCTCGGACATCGTGCTGCTCCAGGTGGAAGACGGCGGTCGGCGGGGTCGAGTGGGATGTGCGGCCGGGGAGCCGAGGATAGCGCATTCCGTATGGATTGCGAAGCGCATAGACTCGCGCGTCCGGGCCCGGGGCACCCCGAGCCTACCGAGGACCTCGAGCACAACCATCATGGGATTCACCTGCGGCATCGTGGGCCTGCCGAACGTCGGCAAGTCGACCC
>DATKCC010000372.1:0-5374 GCA_035513375.1 Thermoanaerobaculia bacterium
AGGCGGTGGTCTGGTTCGAGCCCGACCGGCCGGTCGCTCTGACGCCCCCGGCCCGGCCGGTGGAGATGGTCACCCGCAGGAAGGAGTTCGACCCTCGGGTGGTGGTCGCCCCCCGTGGGGCGACCGTCGCCTTCCCGAACCGCGACCCGATCCTCCACAACGTGTTCTCGGTCTCCGAGGCCCGGCCCTTCGATCTCGGCCTCTTCGGTACCGGCGAGGCCGGGCGGGTGCGCTTCGACAAAGCCGGCGTGGTGCGGGTGTTCTGCAACGTCCACCACGACATGGTCGGCTACTTGCTGGTGCTGGACACGCCGTTCCGGGCCGTGCCGGAGCCGAGCGGAGCCTTCCGACTCCGGGACCTGCCTGCGGGGCCCGGAACGCTGACGGTCTGGCACGAGCAGGCCGAGCCCTGGCGCTTGCGGCTGGTGATCCCGGCGTCGGGGCCGGCGCACGCTCCGGTCGAGGCCCGGGTCGAGCTAACGAAGCCCCGCATCCCGCCCCACCTCGACAAGCTGGGCCGTTCCTACCGCGAGAGGCGCCGTGACCGCTACCGGGGCGACTGAGGGCCAGCCCGCCGCCGGGCAGCCTCCCCGGCCGTCGCCGCCGCCCGCGCGCCGCCGCCGGCGCTCTTCGCTGGCGCTCCGGATGGTCCTGGTCGCGAGCCTCCTCGTGCTACTCGCCGTCGGCGCCGCGGTCGCGGTCACCGCCTGGCTCGGCAGCCGGATCGCGGCCGGCGCCGCCGAGGAGCAACTCGACATGGCTTACGAGGTCCAACGCGCCTACCGCGACCAGCGCTACCACCGCCTGGAGCTCGTCGCCGACCTGTTCTCCCTCGACCCCTACCTCGCGGCGTACGTCGCGGAGGCGGCTCAGAGCGCCGACACCGCCTCGATCCTTGACCTGCTGGAGCAGAACCGGCAACGGCTCGGCTTCGACTTCGCCGCGGTCCTCACGCCGGAGGGTCGGGTCCTCGCCCACAGCGATCGGCCGGACGCTCCGGGAGAGGACCTCGCGGGAGAGCCGCTGGTGGCCGAGGCCCTGGCCGAGTACGGTGCCTCGGGCGTGTGGGCCGAGGGTGGCCGCCTGTACGACGCCGTGGCGGTCCCGATCGCCCGGGGCTACGAGCTCGCGGGCTTCCTCCTGGTCGGCTTCCGGATCGACGACGAGCTCGCCCGCGGTGTCTGGGACGCGAGCCGCTCGCAGGTCGCCTACTTCCACGGCGCGGGCACCGATCTGCGGCCGGTGGGGACGACGCTCTCCGAGATCGAGACCCGCGCCCTGGCCGAGACCCTGAGGGCGCGCGCCGCCGAGATCGATCCGATGCTGGCGGGAGACGACCAGGGGGGTCGGCTCACCCTCGACTTCGCGGGCCGGCCCTGGCTCGCCCTGGTGGCGCCGCTCCGGGACGCCCGAGGCCAGCCAGTGGGCACCGCGGCCACGCTCGCCTCGCTCGACGAGCAGCTCGCCACCTACCGCCGTCTCCAGTGGCTGCTCACCGGCACCGGCGCCGCGGCGGTGCTCCTGGCGGTGGCCCTCGCCTACCCGCTCACCCGGCGGAGCCTGCGGCCGGTTCGCGAGCTCGCCGCGGCGGCCGAGGCGGCCCGGCGTGGCGACTACGACCGCCGGATCGACGACCCCGGGAGCGACGAGGTGGGGCGCCTGGCGGCGACCTTCGACGACCTGCTGGCGGGCCTGCGGGAGAAGCGGGACATGGAGGCCTACATGAGCCACCTCTCGCTCTCCCTGCCAGAGCCCGGCTTCGCCGGCATGGGGGCCGAGCGAGAGAGCGGGAGGGGAACCGGTCCGGGCGGCGGAGAGGCGGCACCGGCCTCGGCCGAAGAGGTGGTGCTGGTAGCCGCCGAGCTCCGGCGCCACGCCCGGGCAGAGGCCGACCCGGAGGCGGCTGTGGGGGGCCTCCAGCGGGACCTCGACGAGGCCGCGGCCGCGGTTCGCGCCGAGGGTGGGCGCGCCGAGGCGATCCTCGGGCATCGGCTGCTCGCGAGCTTCACCGGCGAGGGCGCCGCGACCCGCGCCCTGTCGGTTGCGGCGAGCCTGGTGGCGACGGCCGCCCGGAACGGGACCGAGCCCTGGGAGCTCCCGGCCCTGGCACTGGCCGGGGGGAGCGCGGCTCGCGGGTCGGTGCGTTGGGCCGATGGACAGGGCCGAGCGGTCGTCGGGCTGCCGGCGGCCCGGGTCGAGAGCCTGCTTCGCGAGGCGTCTCCGGGCGAGGTGGTCCTCGACGCGGCGGTGGCACGGAGCGCCGAGCAGGGCCTCGCCGGCCGCGGCCTGGCGCTTCGGCCCCAGAAGGCGATCCTGTCGAGCCAGCGGCTCTTCGCCCTGCCTCCGGAGGACCTGCTGCGCCTGGCAGACCTCGGCGCCACCGCCCGGACCGTCCGCCTGGCCGGCGGGCCCGCCGAGGCTCCCGGTCTGCCCGGAGGTGCTGCCACGGTCCCCCGGTCCGGGCTCGGCCGCTCCCCCGACCGGCTCACCGCCGGCTCGGTCCTCGGTGGCCGCTTCGAGATCGCAGCGGTGGTCGGCTCCGGAGGCATGGGCGTGGTCTACAAGGCCCGGGACCGGGAGCTCGAAGAGCTGGTGGCCCTGAAGGTCCTCCGGCGGGAGATGTGGGACGAGGAGGAGCAGCGCTCGCGGCTCAAGGACGAGCTCAGGCTCGCCCGCCGCATCACCCACCCGAACGTGCTCCGCACCCACGACTTCGGCGAGCTCGACGGGATCGCATTCGTGTCGATGGAGTACGTCCGGGGGGTGACCCTCCGGGCCCTGCTCGACGGGGCCGAGGAGCCGCTGCCGTTCCGGGCGGCGCTGCGCCTCGCGCGCCAGATCGCCGCCGGCCTTGGCGCGGCCCACGAGCTCGGCGTGGTGCACCGGGACATCAAGCCGGAGAACGTCATCCTCGACGCCGCCGGCAACGCCAAGCTCATGGACTTCGGCATCGCCCGGCCGATCCCCGGAGCCGCGCGCGGAACCTCGGAGTCCGCCCACACCCGGGCCGGTGAAGTGGTGGGAACGCCTCACTACATCGCCCCGGAGCGGCTGCGCAACGAGCCCGCCGACACTCGCTCGGACGTCTACTCCCTGGGCATCGTCCTCTACGAGGTCTTCGCCGGCCGGCCGCCGTTCGCCGGCGGCTCGATCGCCGACATCGTCTCCCAGCACCTCCAGGAGTTGCCGCCGCCCCCGCGCACGCTCCGGAGCGAGATCCCGGAGGAGCTCGAAACGATCCTCCTGCGCTGCCTCGCCAAATCGCCGGCCGAGCGCTACGCCGACGCCGGCGCGCTCGGCAGAGCCCTGGACAGAGTTCAGGGGTAGGGTGGGCCTCGGCCCACCGGCGACTCCTCCGACACCTCCGCGATCGTCGCGGCCTTGACCGGTGGGCCAAGGCCCACCCTACGGCACTACGGCACGGCCGCAGCGGGCAGGGTGGCGAGGCGGATCGCACCCTCGCGGGCGCCCTCCGCCGGCTCGACCCAGGCGACGAGGAGCCGCTCGCCGTCCGCGGAGGGATAGGCCAGGAGGCGCGGCACCCCGCTCGACCGGGAGCCCGCCGCCCGAGCCAGGGCTACGGCCGGTCCCGCACGGCCGTCGCGGCCGAGACGCCGGAGCCGGATCGCCGCTGCGCCCGACTCCGACGCACCGAGCCAGCTCACCACCGCGTCGCCGCGAGCGGCATCGACCGCCAGGTCGAGCCGGCCGAGCGGGCCGTCGTCGGCTACGGCGAGCGGCGGGCCGAAGCTCCGCCCACCGTCCCGGGAGACCGCCGCCAGCACCCGGGGCTCGCCGCCCGCGGCGGTGAACCAGGCCGCCCAGACGGTCTCGCCCTCCGGGCCGGACCGAGGTGCCGCGTGGCGGGCCAGCGCCGGGCCGTTGACCGGGCAGCCGGCGATCTCCCAACCGTCCCGGTGGAGCGGCGCGGGCTCCGACCAGGTCCCGGCTGTGCGGTGGACCGTCCGGATATCCCGGACCTCGCCCGCGGCGCGGTCACGGTAGGCGACCAGGGGGCCTCCGGCGGTGGCGACCGCCGCCGTGTTGCAGCAGTCGCAGACTGCGGAGTCGAGGAGCTCCTCGGTGGCGCGCTCCACCCGGTCGGTGATCCGGACCGTGCGCAGGGCCATCGGAGCGCCGCGGGCGGTCTCCCGGCCGTCGAGCCAGACCGCGCGCACGCCCTCATCCTCGGGGATCAGGGTCACGAAGCCGTGCTCGGTCGGCGAGCTGTCGTCGTGGAGCAGTCCCAGGGCCTCCCAGGTCCTCCCGCCGTCGACCGAGCGGGCCACGTGGACGCCGTAGGCGTAGGTGCCGCCGCCCAGCTTGGCGAGCCACCAGGCGTAGAGCGGCCTGCTTTGCGCCACGCCTCCCGGGGCTCCCGCCGGGCCGCCCTCGACGACGCCGGGGCGGTCCGCCCAGTTGGCGAAGAGCTCCAGCGGCTCGCCGGGGGCCGGAGCGACGGTCACCGGCTCGCCGAAGCCGCCCGGCTCCGCGGGCTGCCCGGACCCGGCCGACCAGCGGGCGAAGCGAAGCCGCCAGTCACCCGAGTCCTCGCCGGTTCGCTCGAGCCAGGTGAGGGCAGGTCGGCCGCCGACGAGGGAGAGCTCAGGGGCCTGCGCGCCGGACGGGGCCGGCGACGGCAGGAGCTCCGCTTCGGCGAGCAGCGAGCCCTGGGCACCGGTCGCCGCGGCCTCTGGCAGCCGATCCGGATCCCGGACGGGATCCACCCCCGGCGAGCAGCCGGACGAAAGCAGCGTCAGAAGCAGGGCGAGCGCCGCAAGCGAACGGCTCGCGGCGAGCCCGGGCGAGCTCCCCGGCGGTCGTCCCGGGCGCCGCGCGGCTAGCGGCCCTGGGCCTTGCAGGTTCTCTTCGCTGCTCACGGCTCGACAGTATAGGGGTTGATCCCCCCTCGCCGCAGGCGCTTCGCCGCCGTCCCGCCCGCCGGCTACGGGCCGGCGTCGAGCTCGACCACTCCGCAGGCCCAACGGCCGCCCGAGTCGCCCGACGGCTGGCTGGAGCAGTTGTCCGCCATGGCGTGGAGGAGGACCGCCTTTCCGACCACCGACCTCGCGCCCGAGGCGACCGTGAGCAGATCGGTCGTCAGGTCGACCATACCCGAGCCGCCCGAGATGGTCACGTTGCCGAAGTCGCCGGCGTGACGCGGCGAGGTCGGCGGGCAGGCGTGATCGACGCCGTCGGGGTTGAAATGGTCGCCGGCCGAGGCGAAGTCGGGCGGCGTGCATTCGCCGTTCTGGTGGAGGTGGAAGCCGTGCTGGCCGTCCCCCTCGACGCCGTGGAAGTCGGCGCTCACCTGTACCCCTGCCGCGGTTTCGGTGAAGGTCACCGTACCGACCTCGGTGCCGTCGGCGGTGGC
>DATKCC010000373.1:0-5550 GCA_035513375.1 Thermoanaerobaculia bacterium
CGGGCATAGTCGACGGACCGCGTCTCGCGGATGACGTTGACCTTGATCTGCCCGGGGTAGGTCAGCTCCTGCTCGATCCTCCGGGCGACGTCCTTCGACAGCATGATCGCCTCCTCGTCGCTGATCCGGCCGCTGTCGACGATGATCCGCACCTCGCGGCCGGCCTGGATGGCGTAGGTCTTCTGGACGCCGCGGAAGCCGGCGGCGATCTCCTCGAGCTTCTCCAGGCGCTTGACGTAGGTCTCGAGCACCTCCCGGCGCGCCCCGGGACGGGCCGCCGACAGGGCGTCGGCCGAGGTCACCAGGATCGCCTCCACGGTCTCCGGGTCGTAGTCGCCGTGATGGCAGGCCATAGCGTGGACCACCGGCTCGCTCTCGCCGTAACGGCGCAGCAGCTCCATGCCGATCTCCAGGTGGGTGCCCTCGATCTCGCGGTCGACCGCCTTGCCGACGTCGTGGAAGAGGCCGGCGCGGCGTGCGACGTGAACGTCGGCCTTGAGCTCGCCGGCCATCACCCCGGCGAGGAAGGCCACCTCCTTGGAGTGCTGCAGGACGTTCTGACCGTAGGAGGTGCGAAAGCGCAGGCGCCCCAGCAGCTTGACCAGCTCCGGATGTACCTCGGGGATGTGGAGCTCGAGCAGCGCCGACTCCCCCTCCTGGACGAGCCGCTCATCGAGCTCGGCCTTGACCTTCTCGACCACCTCCTCGATCCGCGCCGGGTGGATCCGGCCGTCTGCGATCAAGCGTTCGAGCGCGACCCGGGCGATCTCGCGGCGGAAGGGGTCGAACCCCGAGAGGATCACCGCTTCCGGGGTGTCGTCGACGATCAGATCGACCCCGGTCGCGGCCTCGAGCGCCCGGATGTTCCGGCCCTCGCGGCCGATGATCCGGCCCTTCATCTCGTCGTTGGGCAGGACCACCACCGAGACGGTGGTCTCGGAGACGTAGTCCGACGCCGAGCGCTGGACGGCCATGCCGATGATCCGCTGGGCATGGCGGTGGGCCTGCTCGCGGGCCTCGTCCTCGATCCGCTTGATCAGGTGGGCGCCCTCCATGCGGGCGTCGTTCTCCATCACCCGCAGGAGCTCCTCCCTGGCCTGCTGGGCGGTCAGGCCGGCGAGCTGCTCGAGCTTCTCCCGCTCCTGGGCCAGGAGCCGCTCCACCTCGGCCTGCTGCCGGGCGGTGGCGGCATCACGCTCCTGGACGCCGCGCTCGCGGCTCTGGAGCTCGCGCTCCCGGCCGTCGAGCTGGTCCAGCCGCTTGTCGAGGGTGTCTTCCTTCTGACCGAGCCGGCGTTCCAGGCCCTCGAGCTCGGAGCGCCGCTCCCGCGAGGCTTTCTCGAACTCGGTGCGAGCCTGGAGCAGCTTCTCCTTGGCGACGATGTCCGCTTCGCGCAGCCGGGTCTCGCTCGTGCGCTCGGCCTCTTCGAGGACCTTCGCCGCCTGCCGCCGCGCCCGCGCCGTGACCCGCTTCGCGAGGCGGCGCAGCACCAGCCACCAGACGAGCAGAACCACGACCACCAGGGCCGCGGTGCCCATCAGAATCGAATAGCCTTCCAAGATACCTCCCCCTGCTCCCGGCGGGAGGTGAGGTGGGATCGGTCCGGAAGACCCCCGTCGAGGGAGACGGAGAAACGAGAGGCATCCCCCGCGCAGCCGTGCGGGCTGCCGCGCTTAGAACCTTAAGCGCCAGGTGGGTGTCCGCGCCACCGCCCATCAGCGTCCCCGTACGAGCGGGGCTTGCACAGGACGGCAGGTGAAGACTCCCTGATGATGAGTGTTGGTTCTACAATGGGCCGACCCATCACGAACCACACAGGGGATGCGTTCTCTCGCAAGCTCATTATCTTCGTCGGGGTGGCGCGGTCTCAGCTGCGTCTTCAACCGTGGAGCACGTCGTTCAACTCCCCCGTCAGCGCCACCATCCGCTCCTGGATCTCGACCCGTTCCCCATCCCGCGTCCGCTTCGCCTGGAACAGCTCGTCCGCCAGATTCAATGCCGCCAGGATCGCGATCTTGCCGGTCTCGACGGTGGCCGTCTGATCCGCGATCTCGCGCATCTTGCGGTCCACCGCCGCCGCCAACTCCTGGAGGTGCTTCTCGTCGTCGTTGCCGCGCACGTGGTAGACGGTGCCGAAGATCTCGACCTCGGTGGTCGGGCGTCCGTCGCTCATGCGCAGGGTTCCTCCCCCACCGGCAAGTGCCGAGCCGAAAGGGGGTTGTAGTCCGCAGGCACTATACCACCGGACGGCGGCCCGACGGAAGTGGGCGCCGTAGGGTGCGGCTTGCCGCACCGATCGGAGGTCGCCGAGGCGTCATCCGGTGCGGCAAGCCGCACCCTACGATCCCCAGGGATCACCCGCCGGAGCCGTAGACCTCGGTCTCCGGGAAGAAGCCGAACCACCCGAACCAGAAGGTGACGTGGCCTGGGAGCCGGGGAAGCGGCTCGAGGTCTACGGCGCCCGCCGGCGGCTCGAGCCCGGTCTCGGTCTGCCGCCAGGGGCGATCCTGGCCGTCGACCAGGGCGCCGTCCTCGCTCCAGCGGAAGCGGTGGCCTCCCCGCCGATAGGCGCGGACCGCGCCGCTCCCGGGATCGGTCACCAGGACGACCGGCTCGCCACCGACCGTGTCGTTGACCACGCCCTCGGCCTCGAGCCGCTCCACGGGATACGCCTTCGGCGCGCCGCCGACCCGCAGGGCGTAGACCTCCGCCTTCGGGTCGAGCCGGCCGCTCTTGCGCCAGATCGGGAAGGAGACCCCCTCCCGGGCCCGGTCGGCGGCGCCGGGAGAGTAGTCGAAACCCCAGCGCCGGCCGAGCTCGGGGTCGAGGGCGAGGACCGTCGTCTCCGGGTGGAGCGAGTGCCACTCGGCCCAGGTCGTCAGGGTCAGCGGCAGGACCTCGAGCCGGGCCGGGGCGCCGGCGGCCGAGCCCTCGCCGTCCGCGTCGAGCGCCGCCAGCGGGCCGACCACCGCCTCGCCGAGGAGGTTCGACCAGAGGGTGCCGGTCGCCCGGTCGACCATCAGCTTGTTGCTCCGGTAGAGGAGGCCTGAGGTGCCGAAGGTGAGGACCTCCCCCGACGCCAGCCGCCCCGAGTAGAGGACCGCGGAGTCGCACAGGGTGCAGAAGGACAGGGTCACGGGCTCACCGCCGACCAGGTCGTTCGCCATCTCGTGCCAGGAGAGGATCCGCCGCGGGTAGGCCCGGTGCTCGCCCCCAACCGCCACGCCGAAGACGAGCTCGTCGGCAAGGAGGTACCCGGCCTCCGCGGCCGGGACGTGGCGCGGGCGGTCGAGCGCCGGGATGCCCTCGAACCGCACGCCCCCCCAGACCACCTCCTCGAGGCGGATCCGCGCCGGGGCGCCATCGTGGAGGAGGCTCCTGAAGCGGGGGTCGATGCGCTCGAACAGCGAGCCCTTGAAGCCGGCGTAGCCCACCTTGGGCTCGAGGTCGGTGCGGGAGCCCACGTACTCCACCCAGTCGAGATAGCGGCTGCCGCGCTTCTCGCCGGTCAGCGCCTCGAGGACGTTCAGCGTGAGCCCCCGGTCCTTCCGGGGGATGAAGAAGAGGGCGTCGACCAGCCCCGGCACCAGGCTCTCGTCCCGGGCCTCGATCAGCCGGCCGGCGGCCCGGCGGCGGCTCCCCCGGTCGCCGGACGCGAGGTCCCGGACCAGGCCGTAGCCTTCCGTCGAGGAGAGGGTCTCAGGGACGGCAGCCGCCGCGGTGGGGGCGGCGGCGAGGGCGGCGAGAACGACGCATCCGGCGGCGCAAGCGCCGACCCGGAAGCTCGCCGCGGGTCCGCGAGGGGATGTCGTTCGCATCGTTTCGCTCCTCAGTCGCGGCTCGAACCGTTGTAGTAGTCTAGCCCCGTACTCCGAAGGGCCGGCCTCACCGTTCGCCCTTCCCGACCCCCCCGATGGCTCGTTCCCGGGTGCTCCCCTGCCTCATCTTGATCGCCGGCTCCCTGGCGGCGCCGGGCGACCCCGGCCCGGCCGAGCCCGCCTCGCCGCCCGGGGGACCGCTGTTCACCGACGAGGCCCAGGCCTCGGGGCTCGACTTCGTCCATTTCAACGGCATGTCGGGGGAGCTCTACCTGCCCGAGATCACCGGCTCGGGCGGCGCTCTCTTCGATTACGACGGCGACGGCGACCTGGATGTCTACCTGGTCCAAGGGCGCATGCTCGGGCCGGGCAAGCAGCCGGGCGGCGCGGTCTTCCCCCCGGAGCACCCCCTGCCCCTCTCGGACCGCCTCTACCGCAACGACCTGACGATGGGGCCGGACGGCTCGCGCACTCTACGTTTCACCGACGTCACCGAGGAGTCGGGCCTGGCGGCGATCGCCACCGGGTACGGCATGGGGGTCGCGACCGGCGACTACGACAACGACGGCCGGGTGGACCTGTACGTGGCCAACTACGGCTCGAATCAGCTCCTCCGGAACCAGGGCCCCGGGCCGGACGGCGCCACGACCTTCCGGGACGTCACCGCCGAGGCCGGGGCCGACGACGCCCGCTGGACCGTCGCGGCCACTTTCTTCGATTATGACGGGGACGGCTGGCTCGACCTCTACGTCCTGAACTACGTGGACTTCGAGTACGCCCGCCACCGGAAGTGCAACACCGTGAGCGGCGCTCCGGACTACTGCTCGCCCCTGGCCTACAACCCGGTGGAGGACCGGCTCCTCCGGAACCTTGGGCCGGGGCCGGATGGGGTGGTGAGGTTCGAGGACGTCACCGGGCGCGCCGGCATCGCCGGCAAGCAGGGCAACGGGTTGGGGGTGGTGGCCGCCGACCTCGACGGCGACGGCTGGCCTGACCTCTTCGTGGCCAACGACCAGATGGCGAACTTCCTCTGGATCAACCAGGAGGGCCCGGAGGGGCGCAGGTTCCGGGAGGACGCGGTCCTGGCGGGCGTCGCGGTGAACCGGGAGGGAGAGCCGGAAGCCTCCATGGGGGTGGTGGCCGCCGACTTCGACGGCGACGGCGACGAGGACCTGTTCCTGGCTCACCTCACCGGCGAGACCAACACCTTCTACCGCAACGATGGGGGCGGTCTGTTCCTCGACGAGACGGCGCGCAGCGGTCTCGGCCAACCGAGCATGAGCTCGACCGGCTTCGGAGTCGGCGTCCTCGACTACGACGGGGACGGCCGGCTGGACCTCTTCGTGGCCAGCGGTGCGGTCCAGGTCATCGAGGCCCAGGCCCGGGCCGAGGAGCCCTATCCCCTCCGCCAGAGGAACCAGCTCTTCCGCAACCTGGGAGGTGGCCGCTTCACCGAGGTGGTCGTCGAGGCCGGCCCGGCGCTCGAGCTCTCCGAGGTGAGCCGCGGCGTGGCGGTGGGCGACGTGGACAATGACGGGGACCCGGACCTCCTGGTGGTCAACAACTCCGGCCCGGTGCGCCTGCTCCTGAACCGGGTGGGCCAGGACCGGCCCTGGGTGGGTCTGCGCCTGGTGGGCCGCGACGGGAAGCGCGACATGCTGGGGGCCCGGGTCGGGCTGTTTCGCAAGGGCGCGCCGCCGCTGTGGCGCCGGGTCCACACCGACGGGAGCTA
>DATKCC010000374.1:0-4324 GCA_035513375.1 Thermoanaerobaculia bacterium
GAGAGCCGAGCGCCGGTGGGACCCGGAGCGCTACTACACCGACGAGAGCTACTACAACGACCGGGACCTGGTGAAGCCCTACCGGGTGGGCATGGCCTGCGGCTTCTGCCACATCGGGCCCAACCCCACGAACCCGCCGTCCGACCCCGAGAACCCCGAGTACGCGAACCTGAACAGCAACCCGGGCGCCCAGTACTTCTGGATCGAGCGCATCTTCATGTGGGACGTGGACGACACCAACTTCATCGCCCAGCTCTTCCGCACCTCCCATCCCGGGGCCCTCGACACCTCGCTCGTCTCCTCCGACCAGATCAACAACCCGCGGGCGATGAACGCCATCTACAACCTCGGGCCCCGGCTCGAGATCGCCAGGCGGTGGGGCAAGGAGACCCTCGCCGGCGGCGGGGTCGACAACGCCCAGCTCAACGACTATCTGCCGGCGGAGAGCCCGCTCGCCCGGTTCTACGACGCGCCGAGCACGGTCTGGACCCCGCGGGTGCTCAAGGACGGCGCGGACTCGGTGGGCGCCCTCGGCGCCTTGAACCGGGTGTTCGTCAACATCGGGCTGTTCAGCGAGGAGTGGACGCTCCATTTCATCCCACTGCTCGGCGGCGCCGACATCACGCCGTTCGAGATCGCCACCGCGCGCAAGAGCTCCTCCTACTGGAACGCCACCGAGAAGCAGACGCCGGACACGGCGCTCTTCTTCCTCGCCACGGCGAAGCCGGACTACCTGAGCACGGCGCCGGGCGGCGCGGCCTACTTGACGCCCGAGCCGGGGGAGCTCACCCGCGGCAAGGAGGTCTTCGCGGGGTACTGCGCCCGCTGCCACTCGTCGAAGCAGCCGGACAAGGCGTTCGCTGAGTTCTTCCCCGACCAGGGGTGCGTCGGCCCGGGCTACCTGACCTGCTGGGACGACTGGTGGCGGTGGACCAAGAGCGAGGAGTACCGGGGGCTGATGCGCGAGATCGTCCTGGCCGAGGACTTCCTCGAGGACAACTTCCTCTCGACCGAGCTACGGGTGCCGGTGTCGCTGCTCGAGACCAACGCCTGCAGCCCGCTCGCGACCAACGCCATCGCGGGCAGCATCTGGGACAACTTCTCCTCGGCCTCCTACAAGCGTCTGCCGCCGGTGGGCAGGATCATCGTCCACCACCCGACGACCGGCGAGCCCTACGACTACGGGATGCCCGGCGGCGGGCGAGGCTACACCCGGCCCCCCTCGCTGATCAGCATCTGGTCGACGGCCCCCTACCTGCTCAACAACCGGCTCGGCGCCTTCCGCTGGACCGGCTCGGTCGAGGACCGGATGGCGTCGTTCGAAGACTCGATCGGCAAGCTGCTCTGGCCGGAGCGTCGCGAGGGAGACCGGAGCTACGTCACGGCTTCGGGCAGGGAGCACCCCGGGGTGATCGACCGCACCACCCATCCGAGCTACATCCGGGTGTCCTACGGGTACCTGCCGCCTTTCCTCCGCGACCTGTCCGGCTTCCTCACCCGGCTCAAGCCCAACCTGTTCAGCCGGACGGGGCTCGAGATCGGTCCCATCCCGAGCGGCACTCCGGTCAACCTGCTGTCGAACATCGACCTCGAGCAGCGGCGAGAGGTCAAGTCGCTGTTCAGGAAGATCCTCAAGAGCTACAGGCGACTGCCGCCAGAGGCCACCGACGAGCAGGCCCGAGAGGTGTTCCGCGACCTCGTCCCGGACCTCCTGGCGGTCAACAAGTGCCCGGACTTCGTGGTCAACCGCGGTCATTACTTCGGCACCGACTTCCTGCCGGACGCCGAGCGGGAGCCGGGCCTGTCGGACGGGGACAAGCTGGCCTTGATCGAGTTCCTCAAGACCTTGTGAGCGGGGAGGCGAAGCGATGAGCCCGGAAGCGAAGCAGGCGCAGTACGAGTACGTGGTAGTCGGATCGGGCGCGGGTGGTGGCACCGTCGCCGCCCGCCTCGCCGAGCAGGGGCACACGGTGCTGCTGCTCGAAGCGGGAGGGGACCCGCTGAAGCTCGAGGGCGGCGACCCCCCCTACCCCGACCAGAACCGGCTACCGGACGACTACCGCGTGCCGGTCTTCCACGCCTTCGCGTCCGAGAACGACGCCATGAGCTGGGACTTCTTCGTCCGTCACTACGCCGACGACGAGCTCCAGAAGAAGGACGAGAAGTACCGCGAGTTCTGGGACGGCCAGCGGGTCGACGGCGTGCTCTACCCCCGGGCCGGCACCCTCGGCGGGTGCACCGCCCACAACGCGCAGATCACCGTCTACCCCCATAACGAGGACTGGGACTCGCTCGCGCTCTCGACCGGCGACAGCTCGTGGTCGGCGACCAACATGCGCAAGTACTTCCAACGCCTCGAGAACTGCCACCACCGACCGGCCTGGCGGTTGCTCTCGAAGCTCGGCTTGAACCCGACCCGCCACGGGTTCAACGGCTGGCTGCAGACCGAGAAGGCGATCCCGCTCGCGCAGGTCAAGCGCGACAAGAAGCTCTCCGAGGTGATCGCCGAATCGGTCGAGGCGGAGATCCCCAGCGCCGGCGGCTCGCTCAGCCAGCGGGTCAAGTGGCAGGTTCACGGCAAGCTCGACCCCAACGACTGGCGCCTGGTCGAGGATAACGCGACCGGCCTGCGGTACCCGCCGCTCGCGACCCGCAATCACGAGCGCACCGGCACCCGCGAGCGGGTTCTCGACGTCGCCCGGCGCTTCCCAGATCGGCTGACGATCGAGCTCGACGCCCTCGCCGCCCGGGTGATCTTCGAAGGCGACGACAACCGTGCAGTCGGGGTCGAGTACTTGAAGGGGGCTCGGCTCTACCGGGCGCACAAGGACCCGCGCACCGACGCCGGCGAGCGGCGCGAGGTGCGGGTCTCGCGCGAGGTGATCCTCGCCGGCGGCGCCTACAACACGCCGCAGCTCCTGCTCCTCTCCGGGGTCGGCCCGCGGCCGGAGCTCGAGAAGCACGGCATCCCCGTTCGGGTCGAGCTGCCGGGCGTCGGCTCCAACCTCCAGGACCGCTACGAGGTCGGGGTGGTCAACCGGATGGACTTCTCCGCCTGGTGGGTTCTCGAAGGCGCGAAGTTCGCGGCCGGCGACCCGCAGTACGAGATGTGGTCGACCAAGCGTCAGGGGGTCTACACCACCAACGGCGCGGTGCTGGCGGTGATCAAGCGCTCACTCGAGGAGCGGCCGCTGCCCGACCTGTTCGTCTTCGCCCTGCTCGGCCTGTTCAAGGGCTACTTCCCCGGATACTCGAAGCTGTTCAAGGAGAACTTGAACTACCTGACCTGGGCGATCCTCAAGGCCCACACCAACAACTCGGCCGGCGTCGTCCGGCTCCGCTCGACCGACCCGCGGGACGTGCCCCAGGTCAACTTCCACTACTTCGAAGAGGGCAACGACCGCAAGGGCGAGGACGTCCAGTCGGTCGTCGAGGGCATCAAGTTCGTCCGCAAGCTGACCAAGAAGCTCCGGGCGCAGGGCCTGATCGCCGAGGAGGAGCTCCCCGGCGACGCCGTCCAGAGCGATCAGGAGCTCGCCGACTTCGTCCGCCACAACGCCTGGGGCCACCACGCCTCGTGCTCCTGCCCGATCGGCCTGCCCGACCGGGGCGGCGTGGTCGACGGCGACTTCCGGGTCCACGGCACTGAGAACCTCAGGATCGTGGACGCCTCGGTCTTCCCCAAGATCCCGGGCTTTTTCATCGTCTCGTCGGTCTACACGATCGGCGAGAAGGCGGCCGACGTGATCCACTCGGCGGCGGTCGCCGGGGGCTAGCCGTCCCGGCGCCTCCAGCGCCTCTGATGTAGGGTGCGGCTTGCCGCACCGTTCCGCGGTCACCGCGCCAGGGCCGGGTGCGGCGAGCCGCACCCTACGGAGCGTGCCTCCGCTCGCCGCCGCGCGACTCCGGCTTTCGTGTAATTCCTGCACGCCGTCGCGCCCGACATCAATGGGCTGTCGACGACACCTCCTCCCGGGGGCTCCGACAGCCCCGGGGGCCGTTCCGCCCGTCCCGAGGGCGCCCCTCGCCCTCGGCCGGGGCGCCTGGCACAGCCCCTGCAGTCTAGCCTGGTCGGACGAGCCGAGATCATGAGCTACCGCATCCCGATCCTGCTTCTGTCGATCGCCTTCCTGGCCGCCGGCGCCGTCGGCGCCGGGGAGCTCGGCGCGGTGGCCATCCGCGTCCTCGATGAGCCCGTAGAAGACCTCCGGGCCTACTCGGAGGAGGTCGTCTCCTCCTCCCAGCGGACCGCCCCGACGACCTCGCTCAATGCCGTCGCCGGGCGCTCCACCTCGACCTCGGACGTGCTGCTCGTGCCCTACTT